>DATFPH010000451.1:0-22891 GCA_035264905.1 Thermoanaerobaculia bacterium | reverse complement strand
GGAGATGGGAGTGCTTTATGAGGAAGGGAGCGCCGCGGCGCTCCCTCCACTCCGGGCGGATTATGACGAGCACGTCCGCCGCGAGCAGGAGCGGCTGGCCGGCCCGCGCGGCGAGCGGCTCTGGAGCTTCTGGAGCGAGCGCCTGCGGGATGCGCCGGATCTGGACCTCCCAGTAGATCGTTCGCGGCCGGCGCGCCCGTTCCATCGCGGCGGATCGCTCTCCTTCACGCTCGGCCGGGAGCTGACCGAGGGGCTGCGCGAGCTGGCCCGGAGCCGCGGCGCGACGCTCTTCGCCACGCTCCTCGCCGGGTTCCAGGCGCTGCTCGCCCGTACCGCCGGGCAGGCCGATTTCGTGGTCGGAGCGCCGGCCGCCGGGCGGTCGTCGGCGGACCTGGCAGGCACGGTGGGCTACTTCGTCCACCCGCTGGCCTTGCGGGCCGACCTGGCGGGCGGGGTGAGCGGGGCGGATCTGGTGGACCGTGCGCGGCGGACGGTGCGCGAGGGGGTGGCGCATCAGGCGCTGCCGTTCGCGCTGCTCGCGGAACGTCTGCGGCCGGTGCGGGTGCCGGGGCGGTCGCCGTTGTTCCAGGCGATGCTGGTGTTCCACCAGGCGCGGCGGCCCGGCGAGGAGGCCTTCCCCGCCTTCGTGCTCGGCCGGCGCGGCGCTCTTCTCCCGATCGGCGAGAAGCTGGCACTCGATCCGATCCCGCTGCCTCCTCGCGACGTGCCGTTCGATCTGACGCTGATCCTTGCCGAGGAGGGGGAAGGCGGTCTCGCGGCGGTGCTCGAATTCAGCGCGGATCTGTTCGATCCGACCACGGCCCGGCGGATGGCGGAGCGCTTCGCGCGGCTGCTGGCGGCGATCGCGGCCGATCCTACGCGGCGCGTCGACGAGCTGCCGGTGGCCGGCGAGCCGGAGCTGCATCAGGTCCTCTCGGAGTGGAACGACACCGCGCGGGCGGCGGGGCAGCCTCTGGGGGTCTATCAAAGGTTCGCTGCACAGGTGGCGCGCACGCCCGAGGCCGTGGCGGTGGTCCATGGCGCGGAGAGGGTCACGTACGAGGAGCTGGATCACCGCGCCCGCGAGCTGGCCGCGCAGCTCCGGCGCATGGGAGTCGGTCCGGAGCGGGTCGTAGGGGTTTCGAAGGAGCGCGGGGTGGAGATGGTGGCTTCGCTGCTCGGCGTAATGGCGGCGGGCGGCGCGTACCTGCCGCTCGATCCGGCGCTGCCTCGGGAGCGGCTCGAGTGGATGCTGGGGGATGCGGGGGCGGGGGTGGTGATTGGGAAGGACTTCAAGGACGGCAAGGACTTCAAGGTCACAACAGCCGATGGGGCCTTGATGTCTTTGCAGTCCTTTGGGTCCTTGGCCTACGTCCTCTACACCTCCGGCTCCACCGGCCGCCCCAAAGGCGTCGCGGTCACCCACTCCTCCGTTTCGGCTCTGCTCGACTGGGCGGCCGAGACCTACTCCCGCGAGGAGATGGCGGGTGTCTTCGCCGGCACCTCGATCGCCTTCGACATCTCGGTCTTCGAGCTGTTCGCGCCGCTCAGCCTGGGCGGCACGGTGATCCTCGGCGAGAACGTCCTCGCGCTCCACGGCCTGCCCGCGGCACGCGAGGTGACGCTGGTCAACACGGTCCCCTCGGCCATGGCCGAGCTGCTGCGGCAGGGACCGCTCCCGCCGTCGGTCCGCACGGTCAACCTGGCAGGCGAGCCGTTGCCGGCGGAGCTGGTGCGGCGGATCCGGGGAGCGACGGGCGCGCGGGTCCTCAATCTCTACGGCCCGACGGAGGACACGGTCTATTCCACCGGCGCCGAGGTGGACGGCGACGGGCCGCCCCCAATCGGCCGCCCGCTGCCCGGCTCGCGCTCTTACGTGCTCGACGCTGATCTGCGGCCGGTGCCCCTCGGCCTCGTCGGCGAGCTCTGGCTGGCCGGCGCGGGGCTGGCGCGCGGATATCTGCACCGCCCCGATCTGACCGCGGAGCGCTTCCTCCCCGATCCCTTGGGTGAGCCAGGGACCCGCCTCTACAGAACCGGCGACCGCGCCCGCCTGCGGCCGGACGGCCAGATCGAGCTGCTGGGCCGCGTCGATCACCAGGTGAAGGTCCGCGGAGTCCGCATCGAGCTGGGCGAGGTCGAAGCCGCCCTTCTCCGCCAGCCCTCCGTCCGGGAAGCCGTCGCGGACGTCCGCGAGATCAATGGGACGAGGGTCCTGGTGGCGTGGGTGGCAGGGAGTGAACCAACGACCGGCCTCCGTGCCGCCGTCGCCGCCACCCTCCCGTCCGCCATGGTCCCGTCGCTCTGGGTCGAGTTGCCCGCCCTGCCGCGCACGCCGAGCGGCAAGGTCGACCGGCGCTCGCTGCCCGCTCCGGAGCTGGGAGGCGGAGGGCGCGCGCGGACGGCGCCTCGAGATGCGATCGAGGAAGCACTCGCCGAGATCTGGCGCGAGGCCCTGGATCTCGAGACGGTCGGAGTGGACGACAACTTCTTCGACCTGGGCGGCCACTCGCTGATGGCCATGCGCCTCCTGGCGCGCATCCGCCACGCGCTGGGGGTGGAGCTGCAGGTGCAGGAGCTGTTCGAGCGGCCCACGATCGCGCTGCTCGCCCGCGCCGTGCTCGCCGCGCCGCCGCGCCCGGCGCCACCGCTCCTGCCCATCCCCCGGAATGGACACCTCCCTCTCTCCTATGCCCAGGAGCGGCTCTGGTTCCTCGACCGGCTGGCTCCCGGCTCGGCGGTCTACAACATGCCGGGCGCATTCCTCCTGCGTGGTCCCCTGCGCCCGGATGCGCTGGCTCAGGCCTTCAGCGAGCTGGCGCGCCGGCACGAGGTACTGCGCACCCGCTTCGTGGAGGTCGAGGGGCGGCCCGTGCAGGCGATCGACCCGGCGGCTCCCGTCCCTCTGCCCTGGATCGACCTGAGCGGCCTGCCGGAGGATCGGCGCGAGCCCGAGGAGCGCCGCATCGCCGCGGAGGAGGCGCGCCGGCCGTTCGATCTCCAGCACGACCGGATGCTGCGGACCGCGCTCGTACGGCGGCAGGCGGATGAGCACGTCCTGCTGATCACCGCGCACCACATCGCGGCGGACGGCTGGTCCATGGGGCTGATGGCCCACGAGGTGGCGGAGCTGGTCCGCGCCTCCCTCGCCGGCCGCCCACCAGCTCTCCCGGTGCTGCCGGTGCAGTACGCCGATTTCGCGCAGTGGCAGCGGGCGTGGATGACGGACGATGTGCTCGCCGTCCAGCTCACCGCCTGGCGCGACCGGCTGGAGGGCGCACCCGCCCGGCTCGACCTGCCGGCGGACCATCCGTACCCGACCGTCCAGAGCTTCGCAGGCGGCCGCCTCCCCTTCGCGCTGCCGGAGGGTCTGCCCGAAGCGCTGCACGCGCTCGGCCGGAGCCGGGGCGCGAGCCCGTTCATGGTGCTCGCCGCGGCCCTGCTGACGCTGCTCGGCCGGCTCACCGGGAGCGAGGACCTGCTGCTCGGCACGCCCGTGGCTAACCGGCGGCGGGTGGAGACCGAGCCGCTGATCGGGCTCTTCGTCAACACGCTCGTGCTGCGCGGAGATCTGACGGGCGATCCGCCGTTCGCCGCGCTTCTCGATCGGGTGCGCGAGACGGCGCTCGCGGCCTACCTGCACCAAGACCTGCCGTTCGAGAAGCTCGTGGAGGAGCTGGCGCCGGAGCGCTCGCTCGGGCACGCGCCTCTCGTCCAGGTGCTGCTGGTCCTCCAGAACGCCGCCCAGGGGAGTCTGGAGCTGCCGGGGCTGGAGGTCCATCCGGTGGCGGTGGACACCGGGACGTCCAAGCTCGATCTCACCCTCGAGCTGAGCGAGGACGCGGAGGGGCTCGCGGGCTCCATCGAGTACCGCCGCGACCTGTTCGACCCGGCGACCGTCGAGCACCTGGCCTCCAGCTATGCCACGCTCCTCGCGGCAGCGGTCGCGGACCCGGAGACGCCGCTCTCGGAGCTGCCTCTGCTGACCGTCTTCGAGCAGCGGCAGGTCACCACGCCGGAGCGCCTCCTCCCCCGCCGGCCCCGCCCGCAGGAACCATCGGAGCGCCCGGCCGCCGCGCCGCGCTCGCCGACCGAGGAGATCCTCGCCAGCCTGTGGGCGGAGCTCCTCGGCCGCACCGGCTTCGGGCCGGACGACGACTTCTTCGCCTGGGGCGGGCACTCGCTGCTCGGCACCGTGCTCGTCTCGCGGCTGCGCCAGACGTTCGGCGTGGAGCTTCCCGTCCGCGCGCTGTTCGAGGCGCCGACGCTCGCCGGTCTGGCGGCGCGGGTGGACGAAGCGCTCGGCCGGCCCGAGCTGGCCGCCCTGCCGCCGATCGAGCCGGCGCCGCGCACAGGGCCGCTGCCGCTCTCCTTCGCCCAGCAGCGCCTCTGGCTGCTCGACCGCCTGGAGCCGGGAGGCAGCGCCTACAACCTCCCGCTCGCCGTCCGCCTCGCCGAGCCGCTCGACGCGCCGGCCCTGGAAAGCGCGCTGGCCGCGGTGATCGGCCGTCACGAAGCACTGCGCACCCGCTTCGTCGAGGTGAACGGCGAGCCCGCGCAGGAGGTGGCCCTGCGCGGAGACACCCCCGTGCTCCCCCGGATTGACCTCTCCGCCTTGCCGGGCGAGATCCGGAGATGGGAGCTGCTCCGCCGGCTCTCCGAGGAAGCCGAGCGGTCGTTCGATCTCGCGGCGGGCCTGCTGATCCGCGCCTGCCTGTTCCGCCTGGGCGGCGAGTCGGTGCTCTTCCTGAACCTTCATCACATCGCAAGCGACGGCTGGTCGATCGGCGTGCTGGTGCACGAGTTGGGCCTCCTCACTCGCGGGGAAACGCTCCCCTCGCTCCCCATCCAGTTCCCCGATTTCGCGGTCTGGCAAAGGCAATGGCTCCAGGGCGAGGTCCTGGTGACGCAGCTCGCCTGGTGGCGCGAGCGGCTCGCCGGCGTGCCCCCGCTGGAGCTGCCGACCGATCGGCCGCGCCCTCCCGCTTCGAGCTATCGCGGGCGCCACGTGCCGCTCGCCCTGGCGGAGGATCTCTGGAGCCGGGTCGGAGCCGCCGCGCGGACCCAGGGAAGCACCCCCTTCATGGCGCTTCTCACCGCGCTCCAGGCCGTGCTCGCCCGCTGGTCCGGCCAAACCGACTCCGCCCTCGGCTTCCCGGTCGCGAACCGGCGGCGTCCGGAGACCGAAGGGCTGATCGGGCTCTTCGTGAACACCCTCGTCCTCCGCGGCGACCTGGCGGGAGATCCGACCGGCGCGGAGCTGCTGCGCCGCACCCGCGACGCCTCGCTCGGTGCCTACGCGCACCAGGACCTACCGTTCGAGAAGCTCGTCGAGGAGCTGCGGCCGGAAAGGAACCTGGGAAGGAGCCCGCTCTTTCAGGTGCTCTTGGCCCTCAATGCGCCGCTGCCGGAAGTGGAGGCTCTCGACGTCCATACCCGCACCTCGAAGTTCGATCTGAGCTGGCTCTGGCGGGAGAGAGGCGGAGGGTTGGTCGGCTCGCTGGAGCACTCCACGGATCTGTTCGACGCGCCGACCGCCCTGCGCCTCGCCGGCCACTTCGAGCGCCTGCTCGCCGGCCTGGCCGACGATCCCGAGAGCCGGATCTCGGATCTCCCCCTGCTCTCCGAAGCCGAGCGAGCGCAGCTCGCTCGTGAGTGGAACGACACCGAGGAGGTGCCGGCCACAACTCTGCCGGAGCTGATTGATCAACAGGTTGCCCGAACACCGGAAGCGGTCGCGCTGGTCGCCGGCGCCGAGCGGCTGACCTACGCCGAGCTGGATCGGCGCGCCCGCGAGTTGGCGGACCATCTGCGAGAGCTGGGCGTCGGGCCGGAAGACCGGGTGGCGGTCTCCCTGGAGCGCTCGGCGGAGCTGGTGGTGGCGCTCTTGGCGGTGTGGAAGGCGGGGGGGGCGTATGTGCCGCTGGATCCGGCGTGGCCGCGGGAGCGGCTCGAGTGGATGCTCGAGGATTCGGGGGCGGGGGTTGTGGTTGGAAAGGACCTAAAGGACATAAAGGACATAAAGGACTCAAAGGACAAAATCCTGGCTTTGTCGTCCTTTGGGTCCTTTATGTCCTTTAGGTCCTTTCCGTCCTTTAGGTCCTCTGACTCCCTCGCCTACGTGATCTACACCTCCGGCTCCACCGGCCGCCCCAAAGGCGTGGCCATCTCGCACCGCAGCGCCGCCGCTCTGGCGCTGTGGGCTCGCGAGGTCTTCACACCCGAAGAAATGTCCGGCGTGCTCGCCGCCACCTCGGTCTGCTTCGATCTCTCGATCTTCGAGCTGTTCGTCCCCCTGAGCCTCGGCGGCACGGTCATCCTGGCAGAAAACGCTCTGGCGCTCCCCGTGCTGCCGGCGGCGGGCGAGGTGACGCTGGTCAACACCGTCCCCTCCGCGATGAGCGAGCTGGTGCGGGCGGATGCCCTTCCGGCGTCGGTGCGCACGATCTGTCTGGCGGGCGAGGCGCTACGGCGCGATCTGGTGGACCGCCTGCTGGCGCGGCCGGGGCTCCGCATCCTCAACCTCTACGGACCCTCCGAGGACACCACCTACTCCACCTTCGCCGAGATGACCCGCGACGACCGCCGGCCTCCCGCGATCGGCCGCCCCATCCCGGGCACGCGGGCCTGGCTGCTCGACGCGGCCGGGCACCCGGTGCCGCTGGGCGCGGCCGGCGAGCTCTGCCTCGGCGGAGCCGGTCTGGCGCGGGGGTATCTGGGACGGCCTGAGCTGACCGCGGAAAAGTTCGTCCCCGGTCCGAGAGGCGGCCGCCTGTACCGTACCGGCGACCTCGCCCGCGCGCGGACCGACGGCTCGCTGGAGTTCCTGGGCCGGATCGATCATCAGGTCAAGGTCCGGGGCTTCCGCATCGAGCCGGGGGAGATCGAGGCGGCGCTCGTCGCGCATCCGGCGGTGCACGCGGCGGCCGTGGTGGTCCGGGAGACGGACAGCGGAGACCGTCTGCTGGTCGCCTGGCTGACCGTGGAGGAGGCCGCGCCGTCCCCCGGCGAGTTGCGGGAGTGGCTCCTGGCGCGCCTGCCCGAGCCGTACGTGCCGGGCCTCTTCGCCGTGCTGGACGCCCTGCCGCTTACCCCGAACGGCAAGGTGGACCGCACCGCCCTCGCTCGCCGCCCTCTGCCGGGGCACACCACCGCCTCCCAGGCGCCCCGCACGCCTCTCGAATCCGCGGTGGCGGCGGTCTGGGCCGAGACGCTGGGCGTCGAGCGCGTGGGGGTCGACGACGACTTCTTCGCTCTCGGCGGACACTCACTGCTGGCCGCCCGCCTGGTCGCCCGGCTGCGCGAGGCCCTCGGCGTCGAGCTGCCGCTGCGGGCCGTGTTCGAGGCGCCCACGGTGGAGCGGCTGGCGCGACGGGTCGAGACCGCTCGCCCGGCGCAGGCCGAGCCGCCGCTGGTCCCGGTGCCCCGCATGGGCGACGCGCCGCTCTCGTTCGCCCAGGAGCGGCTGTGGTTCCTCGACCGGCTGGAAGGGGGCGCTTCGCTCAATATGGCGGCGGGCGTGCGGCTCGCGGGCGATCTCGTCGTCTCCGCCCTGGCCGGCGCTCTCGCCGAGGTGGAACGCCGGCACGAGGTGCTGCGGACCCGGTTTCCCGAAGTGGACGGCCGGCCGCGGCAGATCGTTTCTCCAGCGGCGTATCACCCTCTGCCGCTGATCGACGTGCGCGGGGTTCCCGCCGAGGCCGAGCCGCTGCGCAACGACATCGTCCTGGCCCCGTTCGATCTCGCCGCCGGCCCGGCTTGGCGCGCCCTCCTGCTCCGCTTCGGCGACAGGGAGCACGAGTTGGTGCTGGCCTTCCACCACATCGTCACAGACGGCTGGTCCATCGGCCTCTTCACGCGCGAGGTGGCGGCGCTCTACGAGGAGGCGGCCGGCCTGCCGCAGCCGCCGATCCAGTACACCGACTTCGCCGTCTGGCAGCGCAGCCAGGAGCTGGATCGCCAGCTCGCCTTCTGGCGCGAGCGGCTGGCCGGCGACCTTCCCGCCGAGCCGCTGTCTCCGGATTGGTCCCGCAGCACCATCCGCCGATCCCGCGCCGTGGAGCTGCCGCGGCTCGTGCCGCCTGCGATGGCGGATGCGCTGCGCTCCCTCGGCCAGGCTGAAGGGGCGAGCCTCTACATGATCCTGCTCGCCGCGCTCGGCGTTCTGCTAGGGCGGCACGGGGGGAGCACGGACGTCGTGATCGGCTCGCCGGTGGCGGGGCGCACCCGGCCGGAGACGGAGGGGGTGATCGGGTGCTTCCTGAACACCCTGGCCCTGCGGCTGTCCCTGGAGAAAGGATCGTTCCGCCAGCTCCTCGTCCAAGCCCGCGACACCGTCCTCGAAGCCCTCGCGCATCAGGAGGTCCCCTTCGAGCGGATCCTGGAAGAGGTCCGGCCCGAGCGGGACGCGGCCCGCACGCCGCTCTTCCAGGTGCTGCTCAACATGCAGAACTTCCCGCGCGTCGAGGCGCGGCTCCCAGGCCTGGATCTGGAGCTGAAGCCCGGCCCGATCACTCCGCCGCGGTTCGACCTGACGGTTTACGCGGAGGAGGCGGGCGATGCCCTCCAGCTGCGCTGGGTCTGGGACGCCGGCCTGTTCGAGCCCGCGCGCCGGGAAGAGATCGCGGACCAGCTAGGCTTCCTGCTGGAGCAGATCGCGCGCGATCCGGACGCAGCCGTCGAAGACTTGAGCCTCGTCACCCCCCGCGCCGCGGAGCGCCTCCCCGATCCCGCGGTAGAGATCGCCGCCGCCTGGCATGGCACCATCCAGGGCCGCTTCACGCAGCAGGCCCTCCGCCGGCCGGGCGCCTTGGCGGTCGTCGATCGCGAGGTCTCCTGGACCTACGGCGATCTCCTGCGCGGCAGCCGCCAGGTGGCCCAAGCGCTGCGGGCACAAGGCGTCCGGCCGGGCGACGTGGTGGCCATTCACGCGCACCGGAGCGCCGCGCTCGTGCGGGCGGTCCTGGGGGTGCTTCAGGCAGGGGGAGTCTTCCTGATCCTCGACCGCGACTACCCAGAAGCCCGCCGGGCCGCGATCACCCAGGCGGCCCGCCCCAAAACCTGGCTCTCCACCGCTGATCCGACCGATCCGACAGATCATCCGACCGATCGGACCGATCCGACCGATCCGTCCGATGCCACCCACCCCGACGCCCCCGCCTACCTCGCCTTCACCTCGGGGTCCACTGGAGCCCCCAAGGGTATCGTCGGCCCGCAGCGCCCGCTCTCCCACTTCCTCGACTGGCACGTGCGCACGGTCGGCCTGGAGGCAAGCGACCGCTTCAGCCTGCTCTCGGGCCTGTCGCACGATCCGCTGCTGCGCGACCTTTTCACTCCGCTCTGGCTGGGCGCGACGCTGGTGATCCCAGATCCGGACCAGATGGGCGCGCCGGGCTGGCTGGCGGAGTGGATGGCGCGCGAGCGGATCAGCGTGGCCCACCTCACGCCGGCCATGGCGCAGCTCCTCACCGGGACCGCCGGGGACGTGCATCTCCCCGCGCTTCGCCGGGCCTTTTTTGGCGGCGATGCCCTGCTCCGGCGCGACGTGGCCCGCCTGCGCGCTCTCGCTCCGGAGGTGACCTGCGTCAACTTCTATGGCGCCACCGAGACGCCGCAGGCCATGGGCTGGCACGTCGTCGATCCCGCGGCGCCGGACGACGGCCGGCCCGTGCCGCTCGGGCGCGGGATCGAAGGAGCCCAGCTCCTCGTGCTTACGGAGACCGGCCGCCTGGCAGGCGTCGGCGAGGTGGGCGAGATCCACATCCGCACGCCGTACCTGGCGCTGGGGTATCTCGACGACCCGGCGCTCACCCGCGAGCGCTTCCTCCCGGGCCAGCTCTACCGCACCGGCGACCTCGGCGCGTACCTGCCGGACGGCCAGGTGCGCCCCCTGGGCCGCGCCGACCGCCAGATCAAGATCCGCGGCTTCCGGGTCGAGCCCGCCGAGATCGAGGCGGCGCTGGCGCGGCAAGAGGGTGTCCGCGAAGCGCTCGTCCTGCTGCGCGGCGAACGGCTCGTCGCCTACGTGGTGCCCGCGACGCCCTCCCCCGCAGCCTTGCGCCAGGCGCTCCGGGACACGCTCCCCTCGTACATGGTCCCGGCCGCGATCGTCGCCCTCGACGCGCTCCCTCTGACGCCCAACGGCAAGGTGGATCGCGCCGCGCTTCCGGACCCGGAGCACGAGGAGGCGGGGTTCGTGGCGCCGCGCGATCCGATCGAGGCGTTGCTCGCGGAGATCTGGGCCGGCGTCCTCGGCCTCGAGCGGGTCGGAGCGTTCGATGAGTTCTTCGCGCTCGGCGGGCACTCCCTGCTCGCCACCCAGGTCGTCTCGCGCATCCGGGAGTCCTTCGGGGTCGATCTGCCGCTGCGCGCGCTGTTCGAGGCGCCCACGCTCGAATCGCTGGCCCGCCGGATCGAGGAGGCGCGCCGCGGCGGAACATCAACCAGATTGGCCGCGCCGCCGATCCACCGCATCCCACGCGAGGGAGAGCTGCCCCTCTCCTTCGCCCAGCAGCGCCTCTGGTTCCTCGACCAGATGGAGCCCGGCAACCCCAACCTCCACCTGGCCACCGCGCTGCGCCTCACCGGACCGCTGGACGTCTCCGCCCTCGCCGCCGCGCTCCAGGAGGTCGTCCGCCGCCACGAGACCCTGCGCACCACCTTCGGAGCGCGCGACGGCCGCCCCTGGCAGACGATCGCGCCGGAGCTGAAGGTGCCCCTGCCGGTGGTGGATCTTGGCGGATTGCCGGAGGCGACACGCCAGCACGAGGAGCGGCGATTGATTCCCGACCTCGCCTGGAAACCCTTCGATCTGTCAAGAGGACCGCTGCTGCGGGCCGTCCTCCTGGACTTTGGCGACGGTTCCCCCTCTCCCGGTGGAAGGGGGGGCGATGGGAGAGGGGGCCAGGGGGTGAGGTCTCTGGCGCTCACCCTCCACCACCTCGTCTCCGACGGCTGGTCCACCGGCGTCCTCTTCGATGAGCTGACTCTCCTCTACGAAGCCTTCCGCACCGGCCGCCCCTCACCGCTCCCCCCGCTGCCGGTCCAGTACGTGGACTTCGCGGCCTGGCAGCGCGACTGGCTGCGGGACGACGTGCTGGCCGAGCAGCTCGCCTCCTGGCGCGCGACGCTCGGGGAGAGCGGCTTCCCGATGCTGGAGCTGCCCACGGACCGGCCGCGCCCGGCGGTGCCGACGTTCCGTGGCGCGCGGCGGCCGGTGCTGGTGCCGAGGGAGCTCGCGACCGCCCTCCAGACGGCGGGGCGTGAGCGGGGCGCCACCCTGTTCATGCTGCTGATGGCGGCGTTCCAGACCCTCCTCCACCGCTCCACGGGGCAGGACGAGCTGCTGGTCGGCTCGCCGGTCGCCAGCCGCACCCGCGTGGAGGTCGAGCGGCTGATCGGCATGTTCTTCAACCTGCTCGCCTTCCGCGCCGACCTGGCCGACGATCCGGCGTTCTCAGGGCTCCTGGCGCGAGTGCGCGACGCGGCCCTGACCGCCTATCTCCACCAGGACCTGCCGTTCGAGAAGCTGCTGGAGGAGCTGCAGCCCGAGCGCCAATTGAGCCGCACGCCGCTCTTCCAGGTCACCCTGGTGTTGCAGAACGCGCCGCGGACCGCCATCGAGCTGCCCGGGCTGACCCTCACGCCCCTGGAGATCGACAGCCGGAGCGCCAACTTCGACCTGAACCTCCAGCTCACCGAGACTCCGCAAGGAATCGCCGGCTGGCTCGAATACCGGACCGACCTCTTCGACGCGCCAACGATTGACCGCATGGCCTCGCACCTCCTCCACCTGCTGGAGGGCGTGGTGGCCGATCCCGGACAGCGCCTCTCGCGCCTGCAGCTTCTCGCTCCTCATGAGCGCTTCCAGCTCCTCACCGAGTGGAACGACACGCGCGAGCCCTTTCCTGAAAACGCCACCCTCCACGGCCTCTTTGAGACGCAGGCAAAGCGCACCCCGGACGCCCTCGCCGTCATCTCCGCCGAACGCTCCCTGACCTACCGCCAGCTCGACGAAGAGTCCGCGCGCCTGGCCGTCCACCTGCGGTCGCAAGGCGTCGGTCCGGGCGTGCCGGTCGCCGTCTCCCTGGAGCGCACAGCCGGCATGATCCCGGCCCTCCTCGGCATCCTCCGAGCTGGAGGCTTCTACGTCCCCCTGGAACGCTCCTGGCCCGAAGCAAGGGTCGCCTCGATCCTCTCCACCCTCGCGATCAAGCACGTGCTGACCCAGTTTCCCCCTCTCCCGGAAGAAGGGAGGGGATGGGAGAGGGGGCCAGGGGGTGAGGGGTCCGGGGGCGACGGAATCGCCTACGTCATCTTCACCTCCGGCTCCACCGGCGTCCCGAAAGGCGTGATGGTCCAGCACCGTCCGGTGATCAACCTGGTCCAGTGGGTGAACCGGACGTTCGGCGTCGGCCCCGGCGACCGCGTGCTGTTCGTCACCTCGCTCGCCTTCGACCTCTCGGTCTACGACGTCTTCGGGATGCTCGCCGCGGGCGGCACCGTGCGGATCGCGAGCGAAGCCGAAGCACACGATCCCGAGGCCCTGGCAGGCATCCTGGGCCGGGAGCCGATCACGTTCTGGGATTCGGCGCCGGCCGCGCTCGCCCAGGTCGTGCCGTTCCTCCCCGCCGCTGCTGCCGCTGAAAACGACCGGAGCCATCTCCGCCTCGTCTTCCTGAGCGGCGACTGGATTCCGCTCCCGCTCCCGGGCGCGATGCGCGAGGCCTTCCCGAGCGCCGAGGTCATCGCGCTCGGCGGCGCCACCGAGGCGACGATCTGGTCCAACGTCTTCCCTGTGGGAGAGCTGGCGCCGCACCGGGTGAGCATCCCGTACGGCCGGCCGATCCCCAACGCCCGCTATCACCTGCTGGAAGCCGGGTTCGAGCCCTGCCCGATCGGCGTTCCCGGCGATCTCTACATCGGCGGCGACTGCCTCTCCTTCGCCTACGCGGGCGATCCCGAGCTGACCGCCTCGAAGTACCTCCCCGATCCCTGGAGCGGGGATCTTGGAGGGCGCCTCTACAGGACGGGAGACCGCGCCCGCCTCCTGCCGGACGGCACCATCGAGTTCCTTGGGCGGATCGATCACCAGGTGAAGATCCGCGGATTCCGCATCGAGCTCGGCGAGATCGAAGCCGCGCTCCTGGCGCACCCGGCAGTCCGCGAGGCGGTGGCCGTCGCGCGAGCGGAAGACGGCCCTCGCAGTGAAAAGCGATTGGTCGCCTACGTGGTGCAAGACCCGGCCTACACGGGAGAGGACGACGCCGAGAACGACGCACCCGAAACCCTGGTCGACCGCTGGCAGGCGGTCTACGACGGGGTGTACAGCCGGCATCAGACCGATCCGACGGATCCGACCGATCGGTCCGATCTCAACCTCGCCGGCTGGAACAGCAGCTACACGGGCGAGCCCCTCCCCGAGGCGGAGATGCGCGCCTGGGTCGAGGCGACGGTCGAGCGCATCCTCGACCAGGGCGAAGGCCGGAGGCTCGGCCGCGTGCTGGAGATCGGCTGCGGCACGGGCATGCTCCTCTTCCGCATCGCCCCGAGGTGCGCGAGCTATTACGGAACCGACCTCTCCGAGGTGAGCCTGCACTCCGTGCGTCGCCAGCTCGCCGCCCGCGGCCTCGACAACGTCACGCTTGCCCAAAGGGCTGCGGACGACTGGAGCGGAATCGCGCCGGGCTCGTTCGACGCGGTGATCCTCAACTCGGTCACCCAGCACTTCCCGGGCATCGACTACCTGCGGCGGGTCGTGGAGGGGGCGGTGCGCGCCGTGAGGCCCGGAGGCTTCCTCTTCGTGGGAGACGTGCGCAGCCTGCCGCTCCTCCACGCCTTCCACGCCTCCATCCAGCTCGCCCAGGCACCCGACGGGCTGACCCGCCCGCAACTCGACCGCCGCGTCCGCCAGCGCGCCGCGCAGGAAGAGGAGCTGCTCGTCGATCCCCGCTTCTTCACCGCCCTCGGCGCCGGCCTCCCGGAGGTGGACCGCGTCGAAATCCAGCTCAAGCGCGGGCGTGACCGCAACGAAATGAGCCGCTTCCGCTTCGACGCGGTCCTCCACGTGGGAGCCGGGCAGATCGTCGCAGCCCCCGTCGCCTGGCACGACTGGAGCTCCCTGCCCCACCTGCGCGAGATCCTGACCACGGAACGGCCGGCGGCGCTCGGGCTGCGGGGGGTGCCGGACGATCGCCTGCGTGAAGAGGCGGCGATCCTGGATTGGCTGGAGAACGACGGAGGACCGGAGACAGCCGGCGAGTTCCGGCGAGCCCTGGAGCGGATGCCCGCGAGCGGATTGGAGCCGGAGGACCTGTGGGAGCTCGGCCGTGAGCTGGGCTATCAGGTGGAGGTGCGAAGCGGAGATTCGGTAGGACAGTCCAACGTGGTCTTCCGGAGCGTCCCCCCTCTCCCGGGCGGGCGTGAGTGCGTGTGGGAGAGGGGGCTAGGGGGTGAGGGTCCCGGCGCAGCCGGCTCCTCCTGGGCCTCGTTCGCCAACAACCCCCTCCAAGGCGTCATCGCCCGCAAGCTCGTCCCCCGCCTGCGCGCCTGGCTGACCGAACGCGTCCCCGAGTCCATGCTCCCCTCGGCCATCGTGCCGCTCGACACTCTGCCGTTGACCCCCAACGGCAAGGTCGATCGCAAAGCCCTCCCCGCGCCGGACAGCGCGCGCCCCGAGCTCGAGGCAGAGCTGGTGGCGCCGCGCACCGCGGCCGAGCGGCAGCTCGCAGCGATCTGGTGCGAGGTGCTGGGCGTCGACCGGGTCGGGGTGCACGACAACTTCTTCGGCCTGGGCGGCGACTCGATCCTGAGCATCCAGGTCATCGCGCGGGCGCAGCAGGCGGGGCTGCGGCTCACGCCGCGGCAGCTCTTCCAGCACCAGACCATCGCCGGCCTGGCGGCGGTCGCCCAAAATGCGGAGACGACCACGGAGGAGCAGGGGCCGGTCACCGGACGGGTGCCGCTCACGCCGATCCAGCGATGGTTCTTCGAGCAGGAGCTGGAGGACCCGCACCACTACAACCTCGCGCTGATGCTGGAGCTGCGCGAGGAGATCCGCCCCGGGCACCTGGAGCGGGTCACCGCCCGCCTGCTGGAGCACCACGACGCCCTCCGCCTGCGCTTCCACCGGGAGGGCTCCGGCTGGGTGCAGGAGAACGATCCGCCGGGCGCGCCCGTCCCCTGCTCCGTCCTCGACCTCTCGGCCCTGCCCGCCGCGCGGCGCATCGCCACCCTGGAATCCGCCGCCGCGGAGCTGCAAAAGAGCCTCGACCTGGAGACCGGCCCGCTCCAGCGATTCGCCCTGTTCCGCTGCGGATCGACAGAGCCGGATCGGTTGCTCCTCACCGTCCATCACCTGGTGATCGACGGCGTGTCCTGGCGCATCCTCCTGGAAGACCTCCAGACCGGCTTGCGCCAGGCCGAACGGGGCGAGGCGGTCCTCTTCCCTCCGAAAACCACCTCGTACCGCCGCTGGGCCGAGGCGCTGGCCGGGCATATCCCCTCGGAGGAGGAGGCGTTCTGGCTCGACCCGGCGCGCCGCAGCGCCCTGCCGCTCCCCGGAGACGGACCGGCCGGGGCCAACCTCGAAGGCACCGCGCGCACCGTGAAGGTCGGCCTCGACGCCGAGGAGACCCGGACCCTGCTGCGCGAGGTGCCGGAGGCGTTCCAGACGCGGATCGACGACGTGCTCCTGACCGCGCTGGTCCGCGCCTTCTCCCGCTGGACCGGCAGCCGGTCGCTGCTGATCGACCTCGAAGGGCACGGCCGCGGCGAGATCCTGCCGGACGTCGATCTTTCGCGGACGGTCGGCTGGTTCACCGCCATCTACCCCATGCTCCTGGAGGTCGGCGGCGCTCCGGAGGAGGATCTGAAGTCGATCAAGGAGCAGCTCCGCCGCGTGCCCTCCGGCGGCGCGGGATACGGACTGCTGCGCTACGGTGAAACCGAGATGGCCGGGGAGCTCGCGCGCCTGCCGCAGCCGCAGGTGATCTTCAATGACCTGGGACAGTTCGATTCACTCGCGGGCGAGGACGCGCTGATCCGGCCGGCTCGCGAATCTTTTGGAGCCACCCGGAGCCCGCGGGCGCGCCGCCGCCATCTCCTGGAGATCTACGCCACCGTCCTCGCCGGTCGGTTGGAGCTGGACTTCGAATTCAGCGCGAACGTACACAGGGAGTCCACGATCCAGCGGCTGGCCGGCTGGTTTCTGGACGAGCTGCGCAGGCTGATCGAGCGCTGCCGCGCCGCGAGCTCCGAGGGGACTCAGGGGTTCACCCCCTCCGACTTCCCCGAGGCCGACCTCAATCAGGAGGATCTGGATTTGATCCTGGAGCAGTTGACGTGAGCGCGGCCGTGCAGAAAGCCGACATCGAGGACGTCTACCAGCTCTCCCCGCTCCAGCAGGGGATGCTGTTTCACAACGTCTATCACACCGAGGACGACGTCTACGTCGTCCAGTTCTGCCTCACCCTCTCCGGCCCCTTGAGCCCGCGGGCGCTGGAGGAGGCGTGGGACCGGGTGCTGGCGCAGCATCCGGTGCTGCGCACGTCGTTTCATTGGGAGAAGCTCCAGGCCCCCACCCAGGTGGTGCACCGCCGGGTGAAGCTGCCGATCGAGACCCACGACTGGCGCAGGCCGGCGCACGACCTCGCCCGCTTCCTGGCGGAGGACCGGAAGCGCGGGTTCGACCTGACCAAGGCGCCGCTCCTGCGGCTCTCGATCCTGCGCACCGGCCCCGAGGAGCACCTGCTGGTCTGGACGCACCACCATCTGCTGCTGGACGGCTGGTCCGTGGCTCTGGTCGTGGGGCAGGTGCTCACGCTCTATGAGGCGCTCGTCCGCGGCGAGAGCCGCGAGCTGGAGCGCTCCCGCCCCTACCGCGAGTACATCGCCTGGCTGCGCCGCCAGGACTTGGCCACGACCGAACGGTTCTGGCGCCGGGAGCTGGCGGGCTTCACCGCGCCGACGCCGCTCGGCGCGCGCGAGCCGCTCCCCGACCGGACCGGCTTCGGCGACCGCACGGTGCGGCTCTCGCCCGCCGCCACCGCCGCGCTTCAGGCTCTCGCCCGCGAGCAGCAGCTCACGGTCAACACCCTGGCGCAGGGCGCGTGGGCGCTCCTCCTCTCCCGTCACGGCGGCGCGGAGGACGTGCTCTTCGGCGTCACCGTTTCGGGCCGGCCCGCGTCGCTTCCCGGGGTGGAGACCATGGTCGGGCTGTTCATCAACACCTTGCCGCTCCGCGTAGGGATCGAGGCGGACGCGCCGCTCCTCGCCTGGCTGCGGCAACTCCAGGACCGGCAGACCGATCTCCGCCAGCACGAGCACAGCCCGCTCTTCGAGGTCCAGGGGTGGAGCGACGCGCCGCGCGGCACGCCGCTCTTCCACAGCCTGTTCGTCTTCGAGAACTTCCCCACCGCGGCGGAGCGGCGGGCCGGCCCGGCCAGCGTGGACATCCGCGAGGTGCGGCTGGTCGAGACCTCCAACTATCCGCTCACCCTCGCCGTGACGCCGGGCGCCGAGCTGGCGCTGCGCATGATCTACGGCCGGGCGCGTTTCACCGAGCCGGAGATCCTCCGCCTCCAGGAGCACCTCCGGACGCTCCTGGAGAGCTTCGCCGCCGCTCCGGCCAGCCGCCTGTCCGAGCTCGCGATGCTCCCCGCGGCGGAGCGGCACCAGCTCCTGGTGGAGTGGAACGATACAGAGATCGACCTCCCCGAGGTCGACGGCATTCACCGCCTGTTCGAAGAGCACGCCGCGCGGACACCGGAGGCACCGGCCCTGACCTGCAGCAATCAGACGTGGACGTACGCGGCGCTGAACGATGCGGCCGAACGGAAAGCGCGGGACTTGCGCGCGCAGGACGTGGGCCCGGGGTCGCTCGTCCCGCTGCCGGCCGAGCGGTCTCCGGAGCTGATCGTCGGGATGCTCGCGATCCTCAAGGCGGGAGGCGCGTACCTGCCGATCGATCCGAGCTGGCCGGCGGAGCGGGTGGCGTTTCTGCTCGACGATGCGGGGCCGCGGAACGCCCCGGGGCTCGCCTATGTGATGTACACCTCCGGCTCGACGGGCCGCCCCAAAGGTGTCGAGGTGCCGCACGAGGCCGTGCTCCGCCTGGTCCGTTCCGGCCCTTCCGGACCGTTCGCGCTCGGTCCCGACCAGACCTGGCTCCAGCTCGCGCCCGCCGCCTTCGACGCCTCGACGCTGGAGATCTGGGGCGCCCTGGCGAACGGCGGCCATCTCGTGCTCTATCCCCAGGCGGCTCCGACGCTCGACGGCATCGCCGCGGCGATCCGTAAGCACGGAGTGACGAGCCTCTGGTTGACCACCGGGTTGTTCAATCAAATGGTCGAGCGGGGGCTGGGGGATCTCGGATCGCTCCGCCAGCTCCTGACCGGCGGCGAGGCTCTTTCGGTCCCGCACGCCGAGGAGGCGCTCCGGCAGCTTCCGGACGTCCTGCTGATCAACGCCTACGGCCCGACGGAAAACACCGTCTTCACCTCCTGCCATCCCCTGGCGGCGCCGATCGGCCGGCCCATCCCCGGGACCCGGGTCCACCTGCTCGACGCGCAGCTCCAGCCGGTGCCCGCGGGCGCTCCGGGCCGGCTCTACGCGGGCGGCCGGGGGGTGGCCCGCGGCTATCTGCGCCGCCCTGACCTGACCGCGGAGCGCTTCGTCCCCGATCCCTTCGCGCACCTCTGGGACACCCCGGGCGGCCGTCTCTACGACACCGGGGACCTCGCCCGCCAGCGGCCCGACGGCGTCCTGGAGTTCCTGGGGCGGACCGACGCGCAGGTCAAGATCCGCGGCCATCGCATCGAGCCCGGCGAGGTGGAGGCGGTCCTCCGCGAGCATCCGGACGTCGCCGACGCCGCCGTCCTCGCCCGGCCGGACGCGACCGGCTCGCGCCGTCTCGTCGCCTGGATCGTCTCGGAGGCTCCCTCGTCCTCCCTCCGGGTCTACCTGGAACAGCGCCTCCCCGAGCCTCTGATCCCCGCGGCGTTCGTCGCGCTCGACGCGCTGCCGCTCACTCCGAACGGCAAGGTGGACCGCCGCGCCCTCCCCGATCCGGAGGAGCGCCGGCGGGAGAGCGAGGCGCGCTTCGCCGGGCCGCGGACGCCGGCCGAGGAGGTCCTGGCCGAGATCTGGGGCGAGGTCCTGGGGGTGGAGAGAGTTGGGATCGACGAGGACTTCTTCGACCGCGGAGGCCACTCGCTGGCCGCCATGCAGGTCGTCTCGCGCGTCCGCAAGACGTTCGGCGTCGAGCTGCCGCTGCGCGACCTGTTCGAGGATTCCACGGTGGCCGCGCTCGCCCGGCGGATCGAGGGTCTGCGGCGGAGGCGGGACGAGGGGATCGAGCCTCCCCTCGATCTTCCGGAGGCGGGAGACTTCCCCCTCTCCTTTGCCCAGGAGCGTCTCTGGTTTCTCGACCGGCTGGAGCCCGGGGAGGCGACCTACAACATCCCCTTCGCCCTGCGGCTCCAGGGGGAGCTGGACGCGGCGGCCCTGGAGAGCGCCCTCCGCGCCCTTGTCGAACGCCACGCGTCGTTGCGCACGACGTTCCCGGAGCGCGGCGGCGAGCCCGTGCAGAGGATCTCGGACCGCGTCCGGATGGAGCTGCGCCGGATCGATTTCCAGACGCTTCCCGGGGATCGGCGGGAGGCGGAGGTCCGGCGGCTGACGCGGGAGGAGGCGCTCGCGCCCTTCGATCTCGCCCGCGGACCGCTCCTGCGGAGCCGGCTGCTGCGTCTCGATCCGGCCGATCACCTCCTGCTGCTGACGATCCACCACATCGTCTCCGACGGCTGGTCGATGGGCGTGCTGGTGCGCGACGTGCTCGCGCTGTACCCGCGGCCCGCGGCCGCGGCGCTGCCGGAGCTGCCGCTCCAGTACGCGGGCTACGCGGTCTGGCAGCGGGAGCACCTCCAGGACGAGCGCCTGGAGAGCCGGGTCGCCTGGTGGCGCGAGCGCCTCGCGGGAGCTCCCGCTCTCCTCGACCTGCCGCTCGACCGGCCGCGCCCCGCGGTGCGGAGCGCCCGCGGGGCGAGCTTCTCCTTCGAGCTGCCGCCGGCCCTCTCGGCGCAGATCCGCGCGTTCGGCCGCCGCCATGGATCCACGCTGCACATGACCTGGCTCGCCGCCCTGGCCGCGCTCCTCCAGCGCTCCGGCGGCGGCGCGGATATGCCCGTGGGGACCACGGTGGCGCAGCGCGACCGGCAGGAGCTGGAGGATCTCATCGGGTTCTTCGTCAACACGCTGGTGCTCCGCGTCGACGCCTCGGGCGATCCGGCCGCCTCCGAGCTGCTGAAGCGCGCCCGGGAGACGGCCCTGGAGGCCTACGCGCATCAGGACCTCCCGTTCGTGAAGCTGGTCGAAGAGCTGCGACCCGAGCGCAGCCTGGCTCATACCCCGCTGTTCCAGGTCCTCCTGGCGGTGCAGAATGCGCCCGCCCCGCCCATCGAGCTGTCCGGCCTCACGGTGACTCCGGTCCGGCAGCCGGCGCGCACCGCGCAGTTCGACCTGTCGCTCACGCTGTACGACACCGAGCCGGGCCTCTCCGGCGACCTCACCTGGTCGACCGACCTGTTCGACGCGCCGACGATCCGGCGGCTCCTGGAGCATCTGACGCTCCTGCTGGGCGCGATGGCGGAGTCCCCCACGCTCCGCATCTCCGAGCTGCCTCTGATCGCCGAGGCCGAGCTGGCGCAGATCCTCACCGAGTGGAGCGGGGCCGGATCGGTCTCTCCCCCCGTGCCAGACGGCCTCCTGCTGCACGAGCTGCTCGCGCGGACCGCGGAGCGCGTGCCGGACCTTCCCGCGGTCCGTTTCCGGGATGAGGTTCTGACCTTCCGCGAGCTCGACGCCCGGGCGGACCTCCTGGCACGCTGGCTGGTCCGGCGGGGCGTGGGTCCTGAGGTCCCCGTCGCCCTCTGTCTGGAACGCTCCACCGATCTCGCGGCGGCGGTCTTCGGCATCCTCAAGGCCGGCGGCGCCTTCGTGCCGCTCGATCCCGCGGCCCCGCCGCAGCGCCAGGCGCTGGTCCTGGAGGATTGCGGCGCACCGCTCGTCCTCGACCGGCGGAGCCTGAACTGGAACGCCATCGAAGCGGAGGCCCGGGAGCGGACCGGCGGCACGCTCCCCCGGGTGCTGCCGTCCAACCTCTGCTATGTGATCTACACCTCGGGCTCGACCGGCCGCCCCAAGGGAGTCCTGATCCAGCACGGCTCGGTCCTCAATTTCGCGACCGCCTTCCGGCAGACCGTCTGCGCCGGGCTCCCCGCGCCGTTGCGGGCCGCGCTCAACGCCTCCCTGGCCTTCGACGCCTCGATCCAGCAGCTCATCCAGGTCCCGTTCGGCAACTGCATGGACGTCCTGCCCGACGAGCTGCGCCTGGATCCCGAGAGGCTGCCGCCTTATCTGGAGGCGCACGGCGCGGACGTTCTGGACTGCACCCCCTCGCAGCTCCGGCTTTTCCTGAGCTCCGGAGGGGGGCTGCGGACCTCGTCCGGATTGACCCTGCTGGTGGGCGGCGAGGCGCTGGACGGGAGCCTCTGGGCGGCTCTCGCGGCGGACCCGCGGAACCTCGCCTGGAACGTCTACGGGCCGACCGAGTGCACGGTGGAGATCGCCGCCTGCCGCGTCGAGCCGGGCGTGTCGTCGATCGGCCGGTCGCTCCCCGGCTCCGCGGTATACCTCCTCGACCCGGACCTCCGGCCCGTGCCGCTCGGCGTCGTCGGGCAGCTCCACATCGCCGGGGCCGGTCTCGCGCGCGGCTATCTCGGCCGACCCGAGCTGACCGCCGCGGCGTTCCGCCCCGATCCCTTCGCCGCGCGGCGTGGCGAGCCAGGGGCCCGTCTCTACGCCACCGGAGACCTGGCGCGCTGGCTGCCCGACGGCCGGATCGAGCTGCACGGCCGGATCGACGGCCAGGTGAAGATCCGCGGCCTGCGCATCGAGCTCGGCGAGATCGAGTCGGTCCTCGCCGGCCATCCTGACGTCCAGGAGGCCGTGGTGCTCGTCCAGGGCGACCGTCTCATCGCCTGGCTCGTTCCAAAATCCAAAATCCAAAATCTAAAATCCCTCCTCACCGCCTGGCTCGCCGACCGCCTGCCGGCGCCGATGATCCCGTCCGCCTTCGTGGCGCTCGACGCGCTGCCGCTGACCCAGCAGGGCAAGGTGGACCGCCGCGCCCTCGCTGCTCCGGAGCCCGACCGGGACCGGCAACCCGCGCGGCCCGGCACGCCGGCCGAGGAGAAGCTGGCGGCGATCTGGGGCGAGGTCCTGGGGGTCGAGCGCGTCGGCGTGGACGAGAGCTTCTTCGATCTGGGAGGCCACTCCCTGCTGGCCATCCAGGTGGTCTCGCGGGTCCGCCGGAGCTTCGGCGTCGAGCTTCCGTTGCGCGCGCTGTTCGAGGCCCCCACCGTGGCTGCCCTCGCCGGGAAGATCGAGACGCTGTGGCCGCCGCAAGAGGAAGACGCGGAGCCGCCTCTCGTGCCGGTTCCACGGGACGGCGACTTCCCGCTCTCCTTCTCCCAGCAGCGCCTCTGGTTCCTCGACCGCCTCGATCCCGGACAGCCGACCTACAACGTCGCGGTCGCCCTGCGGCTGGCCGGCGACCTGGATGAGAATGCGCTGGAACGCGCGCTGGCCACCCTGGTGGCCCGCCACGAATCGCTGCGCACCACGTTCCCGGATCGTGGTCAGGCGCCGGTCCAGCGGATCTCCGAGACCCTGACGGAGGGTTTGCGCCGGATCGACCTCCAGGAGCTTCCCGAGGCTCGGCGCGAAGCCGAGGCCCGGCGTTTGGCGCAGGAGGAGGCCCTCGGTCCGTTCGACCTGGCCCAGGGGCCTCTGCTCCGTACCCGCCTCCTGCGCGTCGACGCCTGGGAGCACC
>DATFPH010000450.1:0-5555 GCA_035264905.1 Thermoanaerobaculia bacterium | reverse complement strand
TGCAGGTCGATTTCCGGTCGCGGCGTCCAAATCAAGCGCGCGCCGCCCACCCGCCGCGGCCGGTGCCGGAGCCGCGCCTGGGTGGTCAGGTCCTCCACCTCCTGCCAGGTCCCGTTCGCGTGGAGCGCCAGCCGGGGCGTCGGGCTCCAATCGAGCCGGGCCTCGATCCCCCAGGCCTCCACCTCGGAGCGGTTCAAGTGGGAGAAGGTCTCGAAGTCGAAGTCGATCAGATCCTTGTACCGGTTGACGAAGACCGTCAGGCCGCCGGAGAGGCCGGCCGCCAGAGGTCCCTCGATCCCCAGATCACCGCCGAGGACCGTCTCCGGCCGCAGCCCGGGATTGCCACCGAGCTGCGGCGGGCTCGCCAGGGCGAAGAAGCTCGGCATCTTGAAGCCCCGACCGGCCGAAGCGTGGAGGCGCATCCCGCCATGTTCTGACAACCAACCGGGCCGCCAGCTCAGGCCGAGCCGCGGGCTCCACTGGGAGGCGTGGTCCTCGGGGAAGTCGAAGCGCGAGCCGATCTCCACGGCGAGATGCTCGTGCTCCCAGGTGAGCTCGGTCGTGGCGCCGGGCAGCGTGCGGGTGATCGAGTAGTCGCCGGGGACGGCGCCGCCGAAGTCCGGCGGGAGGACCAGGACGCTCTCGTCCTCCCCCTGCTCGCGCTGCACGTCGACGCCCGCGGTCCACTGGAGCGACTCCGCGGTCCACAGGGTCATCCCCCAGCCGGCCCGCAGCCGGGTGTACGTGGTCTCCTCGGTGGAGGGCGGCAGGGCGGGCGGGACGGCCGGCGTCTCGCGGTCCATGGTGTGGCGGTAGACCGCGGCGGTCCAGCGCTGCGGCCGCTGTCCTTCCACGAGAAGCTCGGCCCCGAGGCTCGCCTCGCCGTGCTCCGAGGTGCGGAGCTCCCCCGTGCCGTAGACCGGACCGCCCGAGGCGTCGGGATAGTCGTCCGCCTCCCACAAGGCGCCGCGCGCCCGCAGGCTCAGGCGGCTGGAGCCCACCGGCAGCGCCAGGTTGGCGAACCCGCCCAGGTGCTGGAAGCTCTCGTCCGCCACCCGCTCCGCCTCTTCCTCCCATTGCGCTCCCAGGAACCAGCTGCCCTTGCCGATGCCTCCCGAGAGAGCGCCGCTCCCACTGCGCAGCGACGCATCCCCGGCCATCGCCTCGACCTCGGCGGCAAGCGGTCCGGCCTGTCCCTGGCGCGTTACGATGTTGATCGCGCCCGCGAGACCGGTCGAGCCATAGAAGGAGGAGAGCGGGCCGCGCACGATCTCGATCCGCTCGACCGCCGAGGCCGGCAGCCCCTGGAGGTCGAAGACGTCCCCCACCTGATAGGTAGAGTCGTTGAGCGGCACGCCGTCGAGCAGCACCAGGGTGAAGTTGGGATCGCCGCCGCGGATCTGGGCGGTGGTCAGCCCCCCGCGCGTCCCGTTCGAGGTGACGTCCACGCCGGGGACGAAGCGCAGCACGTCGGCCACCGTCCGGGCGCCGGAGCTCTCGATCGCGTCGCGGTCGAGCACCGTCACCGAGGCCGTCGCCGAAGCGAGCGGCCGCTCCCGGACCAGCGTGGTGGCCTGGAACGTGGCGACGGGCTCGTCCGCTGTCTCCGATCGGACCGATCCGTCCGATCTGTCTGATCCCTCCCCGGCGGTCTGCCCGGCCACCGGCAACGCCATCAGCAGGAGCACTGCCACCGCTCGCACAATTGTCATGCGAAGAATCATAGCCGCATTAAAGGCTTTCGCTCTGCGGCTCGCGCAACGGGATCAGGCGCCGCGCCAGCCGCAGCTCCCACGGGTTGCGGTAGAGCCCCGAGGCGTAGCGCCAGGAGGCGAGAGCGCCGAGCAGCGCCTTGCCCCAGCGCGGCGTCGTGTGGTCCTGCGCGGTGGGGAAGCGGCAGCCGAGCACCAGGGCGAAGTCCCGCACCCGCTGGCGCAGGCGCGGCGTCAGCCAGGGCGCATCGCGGTGGCAGACGTACTCGATCCACTGCGGCTGCGTCCACTCTTCCGGCGTGGTGGGAAGCTCCGGACCCTCCGGCCCGAAGCGCTCCTGGACCGGCAGGCGCAGATCCAGCTCCCGGGTGCGCTCCGAGGCAGGCTCCCGCCGCGGCGTCGGCGTGTAGAAATAAAGGACGACCTCGCACTCGGGATGGATGGTCTTGAGCTTCTTGATGAACGCGAGCGTCTTCTCCGTCTCCCCTTCGGGGTCTTCGGGGCCGCCGAGGACGAACGAGAGCTCCGGGATCACCCCGTGTGCGCGGCAGAGGCGGACGGCCTCGAACGTGTGCTCGACGCGCGCTCCCTTCTTCATCTGGCGGAGCGCCTCGTCGCTCGCCGCCTCGGCCCCGACGTAGGCCATGGCCAGTCGGCTGCGGCGGATCAGCTCCCAGGTGCTGGTCGAAAACTGCGCCAGGGTGTCGGTCCGCGCGTAGCACCACCAGGGCATGGCATGCCGGGCCAGGACCTCCAGGATGGGGAGGCTGGTCTCCTCCCGGTCGAAGAAGTTGTGGTCGTAGAACTGCAAGGCGTCGGCCCCCCAGCGGTCGCGCAGCGTCCGGATCGCCGCATCGAGCCGCGCCGGACCCTGCAGGCGCGTGGCGCCGTTCCACATCGTCACCACGCCGCAGAACTCGCAGTGGTACCGGCAGCCGATCGCCGCCTGGTGGACGGCGGTGCGCCGCCCCATGAAGCTCGGCCGCAGGTACTGGCCCACGTCGGCGAGGCGCTCGTAGGGGTAGGGGGGGAACGCTTCGGGTGAGCGGAAGTGCCGGTCGGCATTGTGCCGCACCGTGCCGTCCTCCTTCCAGGTGAGCCCGCGGACGTCCGCCACCGCCCGCGGGCCAGCGTCCGGCAGCCGCTCCAGGAGCTCGACGAGCGTGTCCTCCCCCTGCCCCCGGGCCACGTAATCCACGTAGGGCGCTTGGATGGCGGCCTCAGGATAGAGCGTCGGGAAGTAGCCCCCCCAGACGATCGGGACCTCGGGACGGACGGCGCGGATCGCCGCCGAGATCTCGATCGCCGGCCGGATCTGCGGCCCGGGCATGACCGTCACCCCGACCAGATCGACGGCACCATCCGCCACCGCCCGCAGCGCGCGCTCCGGCGTCTCGGCGTCGGCGTTGCCGTCCAGGATCTCGTACTCCCGCTTCCCTTCGAGCGCCGCGCCGAGAGCGAGCAGGGAGAGCGGCAGACGCATGGAGCGGCGGGAGCACATGCGGGGGTTGATCAGGAGGACGCGCTTCACCATCTCAGATCACCTCAGCTCTTTTCCAGCTCCAGGACCGCGAACCGTCCGGCGCCGCGCAGGATCGGTAAAGCGCCCAGGGCCGGCTCGACGCCGCCGAGAACGCGCCGCAGGGGCATGGGCACCACGGCGTTGGCGCGGCGCGGCCAGAGGAATCCGAGCGAGTAGGCGCGCTCCAGAGTGAACCCCCGGGCGAACCAGCGCCGGTAGGTGTCGAGCGAAGGAAGCAGATGGAGATGGACAGGGGAGCCGGAGATCTCCGTCGTCCGCTCGCGGCGGTGCGCCATCGCCCAGGCCTCCCGCCAGCGCAGCCGGACCAGCGGACGGAGGAGATCCCAGACGCCCGCCGGCGCCAGCACGTGGAGGACCATGCGGCCGCCGGGGCGCAGCACGCGCTCCGCCTCACCGGCGAAGCGCTCCAGGTCGACCGTATTGAGACCCGCGAAAGCCGAGACGATGCCGTCGAACGAGCCGTCCAGCCACGCCGAAAGATCCGCGGCGTCGCCGACCCGCGCGTCGATCACCAGACCCGCGCGCCCGGCCTTGGCCCGCAGCTCTCCAATCATCCCGGCAGAAGCGTCGATCCCGGCGATCTCCATCCCGGAGCGGGCCAGAAACAGAGTGTCGAGCCCGGTGCCGCAGGCCACGTCGAGGAGCCGCGATCCCGGCCGGAAGAGCCGGCGGTAGCGCTCCCAGAGGAGCTGCCGCATCCAAAAATCCTCCTCGACCAGACGGTCGTACTCGCCCGCGAGAGCGTCGTAGGCGTCGGCCACCTTCTGGGAGGGCATCTGGCGGCAGTATAGTGCACACCGTGCGTCCGATCGGCGTCCTGACCCTGACCCATTCGAGCCGGGAAACCAACCTGGAGCGCTGCTCCGTGCAGCTCCTGACGCGGCGCTTCGCCGACCCGGCGCGCCTCGCCGACCCGCCCCCTTTCGACAATCTTCCGCCGGCCCCCACCGTCTACAGTGGAGCGGTGAGCTTCTTCCTGGTCTTCGACGACGGCACGGGGCGGCTTCATCTGCGCCGCCTGGGGAGCGTACGGTCGCGCGACCGCATCCAGCACGCGGCGGTCCTCGCCTCCGGAGACGTGCTGGTGGGGTTTCAGCACCGGGTGGTGCGCTGGCGGCCGCGCCTGCCGATCCCCGAGCTGGGCCAGATCAACGCCATGGACTTCCAGGTCGCCGCCCGCTTCGAGCACTCGTACATGGCCGGCCTCCAAACCGTCGACCCGGTCGGGCCGGAGAGGGTCGCGGTCTCCTGCTCGGCGCCCGACGCCGTCCTCCTTCTCGATGCCGTGGAAGGAAAGCTGGAGCGCGTCCTGCGCCTGCCGCGCGATCTCTATGGCCGCAACTACGAGCTCACCTCCGGCATGGACCTGCGCCGCCACTACATCGACGACGAGCTGCAGGTCGCCCAGGTGAACGCCGCCTTCGGCGACCGAACCGGCCGCTATATCGCCGTCTCCACCCTGATCCAGGGGGCGGTCGGCGTGTTCGACCTGGAGACCGGGCGCTACGACGAGGTGACCCGCGGCTTCGTCGGCGCCCACGGAGCGCGCTTCGACGACCGCGGCAACCTCTACTTCGCGGACAGCACGACGGGCACCCTCGTGACCTTGACCGAAGAGGGAAAGATCGCCCGCCGCTTCGGCACCGGCGCGCGCTGGCTGCGCGACGTGCAGCAGCTCCGCGGCAGCATCTACGCCTTCGCCCTGGCCGACGCCAACGAGCTGCGGGTGTACGACGTCGACAAAGACGAGCTGCTCTTCCGCGCCACCTTCACGATCTGGTCGACCGAGAACCCGGACGAAGGGGACCCGCCGGTGGGATGGCTGGGGAACAGCGTGCAGGCGATCGGGTGGCGGGGGTTCGATGAGTAAGCGCATTCCCTCGACCGGCGACCGGGTTCCTGCTATCATGTCGTCAATGGACGAAAAACGCGCAGCCTACAGTCTCAAAGCTCCCGGCTCATCGGGCTCCCCGATGCGTCTGCCGGGGCGGGGCTCTTTCCCCGGTGTCGACGATCATCTCGTCATTCCGGAGATCACGCGCGACGAGATCATTGGCGGCCGCCGGGTGGTCGCCTTGCCGGCTCTGCCACCTCATGCCACGCGGCACAGCAGGATCAACTACCTCCTCGAGGCTCTCGTTGCCCCCGGCCATATCGCGGCGTCGGATCTGCTCACCCGCCACGACGTGGATTCTGACTTCGCCACCGATGGCTGTATCTATAAGGAAGGGGTCGATCCGGAGACCGGCACGCGGTATCTGGAGGAGATCGCCTTCGAAGTGGTCTCAGCGCAGAACCAA
>DATFPH010000449.1:0-1571 GCA_035264905.1 Thermoanaerobaculia bacterium | reverse complement strand
AAGGCGTTGATCTGCCAGATCCCGTTCCAGTGCAGCGCGTTCTTGCCGTTCTGGAAGGCGACGTACTCGGCGTCCTGTGCCACGTTCTGGGGGCTGTGCCCGTTCTTGACCAAATCGACCATCCACGTGAGCGCCTCGACTCCCGCGTCGGAGTTGAAGGTCGCCTGGGTGACGTCATCGTTGTAGAGGCTGCCGCCGAACTGGCCGAGAAGAGATTCCCACTGGAGCACCCCGGTGAACGGGAACGGAGAGACCCAGGACCCCTGGATGCCGTTGCTCTTGAACTCCTGCAAAGCAGCCTCGTAATCCTCCCTGGTCTGGGGAGGATTATTGGGGTCGAGACCCGCCTGCTCCATGAGGGACTTGTTGTAGTAGAGGCCGAAGGGGTGCATGTCCAGCGGTATCCCGTAGCGCTGGTTGTTGTAGATCCCGGCGTTCCAGACTAGCGGGGCGAAGTCGCTCTCCTTGAGCCCCAGCGCCTGCGCCACGTCGTCGAGAGGGAGGATCACACCGCGCGCCGCGTTGGTGCCGAGCTGGTCGCTGTGCATGATCCCCACGTCCGGACCCTGCCCGCTGCGGACCGCCGCAGGGACCTTCTGGTAGTAGTCCACCCACTCGATGGTGTTCATGCTGACGTTTATGTTGTCGTGCTCGGCGCTGAACTGCTCGACGAGCTCCCGCATAAAGGGACCGTCACCGCCGGTGAACCCGTTCCAGAAAGCCAGCTCCACCTTCGGCCCGTCGTACGTCTTGCCGCCCCCACCCTGACCGCCCTGGACGGCCGGGTTATTCTGCGGCCCGCCACCGCAGCCGGCCAGTGTCAGCCCGGCGCCAGCCCCCCACTCCGAGAAGCAAGAACTCCTGCCGCGTCAGCCTACGCATGGACGGTCGGCTCTGCACCATGTCCCTCTCCTGTTCTCCTTCGCCCTTAAGGCCTTTGTTCCCCAACGATAAGGATCCCAAGCCTAACAACACAATCAACACAAGTCAACCATAACCAACACGCAAGATGTTGTTTTGGTTTAGTCCGCGGGAGCGCGGGTCGTGCTTCGGCGGTGGTCCTTCGTGGTGATCTCTCGTATGCGGTGCGGGTCTGCCTTGGGGTTGCGGTCGTAGGTAAGGAGGCCGTTGACCTCCTGCTCGACGTCGGTCAGCTGGGTGTAGCAGAAGCCGCAGACTGTTTCGCTGTGCAGCAGGGCGGTGATCAGGGCTTCGTAGTGTTGCAGGAACTCTTCGGCGTCGGCGACGGTGCTGTAACCCCATCCCCCTTCTTCGCCGGAAAAGGCGATGCCGCCGAACTCGGAGATCAGGATCGGCTCCCCCTGATATTCGTGGCCGGGGGCGTAGACGGGCCTGCCAACCGGCCGGGCCGCTACGCTCGACTCTGGTGTCGCGTAGCGGCGCGAGAGGTCTTCCGGGCCGCCGTAGTCGTGGATGGTGCAGAGGTCCGTGCGGGCCTGTTCCCACCCGTCGTTCGAGACGACGGGCCGCGAGCGGTCGAGGGACCGGGTGAGGTGGTAGAGGGCGAGCAGGTGCTCCACCTGCTCGGGGTCGGCGGCGAGACGGGGGAC
>DATFPH010000448.1:0-4391 GCA_035264905.1 Thermoanaerobaculia bacterium | reverse complement strand
AGCGGACGGGGAGGCCGAGGCACCGGGCTTGGTTCCAGCGACCTCTCCGTCCGGCGGCTTCTCCGGGACGATCCGCTTGCGCGAGCGCTTGCGGAGCGGCGCCACCTTGAAGTGGACCAGGCGCTCGCTCCTGGGTCCGATCTTCCCCTTCACGACCGAACGGAAGACCAACGCGGCATCCCTGAGCCGCGCGATGGCGGCGGTGAGCTGCTGCGTGACCTCCTGGCGCTGCGCCGTCAGCTCCTGCTGCCGGCCCTTGAGGGTTTTGACCTCCACCAGCGAGTCGGAAAGCACCTTCCGCTCCTTCTCGACCTCCTGCTGGATGTCCGGGCTCCTCTCGGTGGCGTCGAGCAGCCCTTCCGCTTCACGAATGATGGTGTCCTGCTTTCTTGCGCTGGGCATCATCCCTCCTATTCGGCCTGCTCCAGGCCGTGAGCCTGGAAGGAGGCCGCGCCGTACAGAGTGAGGACGGCCTGCATCTCCAGCAGATCGATCGTCACCGGCTGCATCTGGTTGACTGCCACCTCGAACACGGAAGAGACCTTCCCCTCCGCTCCGCCCGCGGCGACCGCCGCCTGGACCCGCTCCGACTTCAGCGAGATCCGGTACGGCTCCTCCGCCAGCAGCTCCTCCTGCACCCGCTCCGACTTCAGCTCCTGCACCAACTGGGTCTTCATACTGCTTCTCCTTTCGCAACGTCCGGCACCAGGATCGGTACCGGAAGAGTCATTCCATTCGATCAGCTCTTCGCTCCGGCAGCCGCGGCAGCGCCGCAAACGCTCCATCGCCTCCTGGGCGGCTCCCCACGTGGCTTCCCCTCGGGCTACCGCATGGGTCATGTGGTACAGGGCGAAGACGACCTCCGCGTCGCGGCGCGCCTCCCGCACGCGGTACCGCAGGTCGTCGACGACGTCCTGGATGAGCTCCGGCGCGTTCAGCCGGGCCAGCGCCAGCACGAGGTAGATCGAGGCTTGCGCTGCCCCGAAGAAGGCGCCCGCTTCCAGAAGGTCAAGCCGGATCGCGTTGAATCGAATCGCGATGTCGGCCAGGCTCTGTTCGCCGGTGCGCTGCCTTCCCCTCCGGCTTCCCTGCTCCCGCTTCTTGGTCACTTGATCTCTCCTTGGGCTCGCACGCCCCTCGGTTCGCCATCCTCACTTCCGCATTCACAGTACTCTACGACGCTGCTCATGTTGTCGTCTATAGCGAACTTTACTCCTGTTCGACGCCGTCAATCAACCCTATCATCCTCTTCATAGGATTCATAGACAGCAGTCTCAAGAAAAAAATCTCCCGGCGGCCCGATACCGCACGGGAGACAAAAAGGCCTGGATCGCAGATTTCTCTTCAGGAGGGAGAGGGCGGCTCCTCGGTGGAGGAGGGCGTTGCACCGAGCCGGGACCGGACGAGGACCTCGAACGACTCCAGGAACTGGTCGAAGAGCTTCCGGAAGCTCTCCAGCGCCGGATCTCGACCCGGCGGCCGGGTGGCCAGGAGGAGGGCCACCGGCACGATGCGTTCCCGGTGCTGCAAAAGGTGGGCGGTGTAGAACAGAATCAACGGTTCCGTCTCGAGCACTGCGAGAAGCTTCCCCAACGATTCGAGCTTCGGCAGCTCCTTGCCGCTCTCGTACTTCGAAAGCTGGCTTTTGCCGACCCTCGCCCGCCGCGCCAGCTCGGCCTGGGTGAGGTCCACGGACTCGCGGAGAAAGCGAAGCGCGGCCCCCACCTCAGCGAACATTCCGCCTTGCATCTGCGCTCCCGCATTGTGGACAAGGAGGCTCGCCCTGAAGGCAAAGTGGAGAGAGAGCCCTCAGGACGAGCCGACCGACTTCATGAATGGCGAACACCTCATCAGGGACGCGGGACACCACCCGCTCGATGGGCAGGGTCTCGCCGATCCGCACCGCGCAATCCCCGCAGCGTGCCAGCAAGTGCCGCACCACGGTCCGGCACTCCGCACGGCTGGCCGTACCCTCCGCAAAGCGCTGGAGGATCTCATCGCCTGGGCAGCTCCCCACGGCGCTCTCTCCCTCAGGCGAACGGAACCGGGGGCACGATCAAGGCGCCTCCTCCGGCCCCGGGCGCACCAGCGTCCGCAGCGTCTTGAGGAGAGGATTCAGATGATCGTGGAGGCCGCAGCGGATCAGGGCGTCCAGCTCGCACGCACCGGCGAGCTGGAATGTGCTCAGGTCCTCCTCCTCGCCTCCAGGACCCGCCGGCAGATCGAACGCTTCGACGATCTCCTGCAGGCCGGACTGCACTTCTTCCAGGCGCACGGTGGCGAGGCGCACCTGCTCCCGCGCACCCACCAGGGCATCGGCAACTCTCGGGCTGTCTTCGCAGCTCAGATTCGTATTCACGGTCGTTGTCCCTCCAAGCCGTTTATCGGCACAAGGTAACCTACGCCTCGAAAGAATCAGCGGAGTCACGCGGTTGAGAAAAGCCGTCAATGAAGGCAACGTGAGACAAATTTTCTCCGTCGTCCGGAGGCGTGTCCTGAATCGGGCGGCTGCGGCAACTTATACTGTGGTGGCACACTCCCGGGAGGACATGATGGCCAAGGCGCGCCCGACCGCCGAAGGCGCTGTTTTGCGGTTCTTTCGCTTCTCGCACGGATTGACGGAGCAGGATTTTGTCTTGTTGGCCGGCGTGACGCTCAGCACGTTGAGCCGCTGGGAGAAGGGGAAAAGGCCGTTGACCCGCCAACGGTTGGGCGAGCTGCTCGCTCCCCTGCACGTCCCTCCCGAGGCGATCGACTCCGCTCTCCTGTCCCATCGGCTGGCGCACCCGCCCGAGGCACCTCTCGCGCCCACCGATCCGCCCGCGGACGAGCGCCGCCTGATCAGCCGGGCCGCCGCGGCGGCCGGCTGGTCCGGCGCCCAGGCCGCCCACGCCGGGCTGACGCTGGAAAGCCGCCGCCGCCAGGCGCGGGAGCACCGCCTCTGGGCCGAAGAGCGGTGGACCCGCCTGGAGCGCCTGTCGGACAAGCAGCAAGACAAGGCGGTCCAGGTGCTGCTCGGGGACGAGCGGAGTTGGGCCCTGGCGGAACGGTTGTGCAACGCCTCGGCCACCGCCGCGGCGCACCGCGCGAGCGACGCTCTGCGGCTGGCACGGTTGGCCGTGTTCGTCGCCGAGCAGAGCCCGGGACCCGAGAGCTGCCGGCTCCGCCTGCGCGGCTGGTGCGAGCCCTTCCTGGCCAACGCCCTCCGGGTCGGCGGCGATCTCCCCGGCTCTGAACGGACGTTCGCGAATGCCGAGGATCTCTGGGAACGGGGAGCCGGAGGAGACCCCGCCGGCCTGCTCGATCCCACCCGGCGGCTCGACCTCCGGGCGTCACTCCTCCGGCAGTTAGGACAGTTCGGCGAAGCGGTCAACCTGATCGACCAGGCCCTGGCAGGCAGCCCGCCGGACGCCGCAGCCCGGCTGCTGATCCAGAAGGCAGCTACCCATACCCGGGCGGGCGACTACGATCTCGCTCTCGAGGTGCTCGGGCAGGCCGAGCCAAAGATCGACCCGGAGCGTAAGCCGCGCCTGCTGTTCTTGCACCGCTCAAACTGGGCACTGAATCTCTGTAATTTGGACCGCTACGAGTCCGCGGAGCCCCTGATCGTGCTGGTCGAGGCGCTGGTGGCAGAACTGGGCAATGAGCTCGACGGGCTGCGGGTCCGGTGGCTCAAAGGCCGGACCTGGGCCGGGCTCGGGCGCCGGCCGGAGGCTCTCGCAGCCTTGACCCAGGTGCGCCAGTACTTCCGGTCCGAGGAGATCGCCTACGACTTCGCCCTGGCGAGCCTGGAGGTGGCGGTGCTCTACCTGGAGCAGGGACGGACGCGGCTGGTCCGGGAGCTGTCCCAAGAGATGCTGTGGATCTTCGAGGGCCAGAAAGTCCACGCAGAAGCCCTCGCGGCGCTGGCGCTCTTCCGCCAGGCGGCCGAGGAGGATGCGGTCCAGGCCGAATGGACCCGCCGGCTGATCAAATATCTCTACCGGGCACAGTACAACCCCAACCTGCGGTTCGAACCGTGAACGAGGACATCGAGGGGGCGCGGCGGCAGCCGCGCCCCCTCCACTGGATCAGCGGCGGCAGCCACCATTCGGGTCAAACTCGCAACCATTGTCGATCGTCGCCGTACCCAGGCGCGGTGAGCATTTGCCGTCCGGGTCGAGCTCACACCCGTTCTCGCTCCAAGGTCCGGTGAGAACGTCCCAAAGCCCGACGAGGAAGCTCCAGGGCACCAGGGCGGCGGACTCGCTCCGGACGGAGCTGACCTCCTCGCGGGGCTCGGCGGCCTGGATGGACGGCACGACTACGAGTAGGATGAGGGCCAGAAAAACCGCTTTCGCAAGATGACGAACCATGACCGGCTCCTTTCGCGACGCGCTCCGCGGCGGTCT
>DATFPH010000447.1:0-62169 GCA_035264905.1 Thermoanaerobaculia bacterium | reverse complement strand
GTGAGCTTGTAGAGCTTGGCGCGGCGGTTGAGCTCCGACATCCCCCACTCGGCCTCGATCCACCCTTTGCGCTCCATGCGATAGAGCGCCGGATAGAGCGAGCCTTCTTCGATCTGCAAGAGCTCGTCAGTCGTCTCCTCGATCCACCGCGCGATGGCATAGCCATGGCGCGGTCCGGTGACGAGAGTTTTGAGGACCAGGGCTTCGAGGGTTCCGTGGAGCAGGCTGTTCGTTGGGTTCGGCATATCGGTTACCTAGATAGCCTGGGTACAGTACCGGAGGATACTTAGACTGTCAAGGTATTGGGGAAACTCCGGTGAACATCCTCGTCGATACAACCGTCTGGTCGCTTGCTCTGCGCCGACGCCGAGGCCCTGTTCGCTGAGCGGAAGGTTCCGCCGGAGCGGCGGAAGGTTCAGTGTCGGCTGTGACGGGAATCTCCGGACGCACGGAAAGTTCCGCCAGAGCCGCGGAACCTTGAGAGCCGGCCGCGGATCTTTCCGCGGAGCAAATCGAAGCTTCCGTGCGCCGCACGAAACCTTCCGCAGGATCGGCGGTGAGTGTCACCGCGCGCTCAGAAGCTTCCGCGGGCAAGAGGATTGCTTCCGCGCCGGCGGCAAACCGGGTCATGGCGCGCATCGAAGCTTCCGGGAAAGAGCCGGAACGGGAAGGGTTTAAGACGACCACGGTCGAGTTGAGCTCGAACGGAGTCGGGTTGCACTCGACCGAAGTGGGGTTTCACTCGACCGGAGTCGAGTTGAGCTCGACCAGAGTCGAGTTGAAACCGACCAGAGTCGAGTTGAACCCGATCGAAGTCGAGTTGAGCTCGACCGGAATCGAGTTGAACCCGACCGGAGTCGAGTTGAGCTCGACCGGCGTCGAGTTGAGCTCGACCGGCGTCGAGCTGGACCCGACCAGAGTCGAGCTGAACCCGGCCGGAGTCGGGTTGAGCTCGACTGGAGTCGGGTTGCACTCGACCGGAGCCGGGTTGAGCTCGACCGGCGTCGAGTTGGACCCGACCAGAGTAGAGCTGAACCCGGCTGGAGTCGGGTTGCACTCGACCGGAGTGGAGTTGAGCTCGACCAGAGACGGGTTGAGCTCGACTAGAGTCGGGTTGCACTCGACCGTAGGATTGGCGCGAAGGATCCACCCTCGCCCCAAAATCGCTAGGAGGGGGCCGGGGGCTGGATGCCTCGGGAATGCGCCTCTTCAAAATTGACATGCATACGCAAAGGGCGTAAGTTGAGCGCATCAGGAGACTTGAGGTGCCCTGGGCCGCTGGTCGTGGGACGAGCGAGGGGGGTGGTTGTCGTATAGGAGGTGGCTGGGGTTGAATTCTAGGTTGGCTGCAAAGGGAGCAGAATGGCACATTTATCGAACTCCAGTGAGCAGAGCAGGGCGAGGGCGAACTCGTCCGTCAATTGGCGGCAGACCTCGGCGTGCCGCTACAGCCTATGCCGATCGAATTGAAAGAAGGTGTGCGTGTCAACATCGATGGATTTAATCAGGAGCACCGAATCCTGTGCGAGGTCTATGCCCACATCGGCCACACTCGCGGAGGTCAGCCGCATAAAATTGCCAAGGATATCCTCAAGCTGATTGCTGTTGAAAAGCGCCATCCCGGGCCGTGGCGAAAGATTCTCTGCTTCGCGGATCAGGCGGCGGCGCAGTGTGCAAGCGGCAGCTCTTGGCTTGCAACGGTCTGTGGCGATTTTGGTGTTGCAGTTAGCGTCTTCTCGCTCCCGCCCGATCTTCACGAGGCCGTCGTTTCGGCTCAGCAAAGACAGGTCATGGTGAACCCAACGTGAGAATGCAGCCAACCCCAGCCTGACCCGGACGGCACCGCTTCGCGGCACCTCCGGTCCATTCGTCCCTGGGTGTTCATTCCTGAGGCACTGCAGCCGACCTATAACCGAAAGCTCAGTGCAATTCTGGAGCTCCCGGATTGTCAGAATGGGATGCCGGCGCCTCGACTGACGTATCTTGAGAATGTGGTTCCATGGAAGTACCGTACCTGGGACAGAACGTGTGACAGTGAGAAGCTGAGCCGACTTCGGCAGAAATTCTCGCGGCCCTTCAGGCCGCGGTCGTTGTTCGCCTTTCCGCCCAGGGCATCGGCCTGCGGCCTCAGCCCTGGGCTAAGCTCTGCCGGCCCGTTGGGCCGGTAGGAGCGTAACGTTGCGCGACGTGCGATGCGTGATGAGACCGTCGCCCGGCTGAACAAGAACAACGCGGGCGTCTATGGAACGGTGGTGCAGACCGGCACCATCCGCGTCGGTGATCCAGTGAGCCTCATTTTGGACGCGCGGCGCTGAAGACGAGCGTTTGGCCATGGCTTCGGGATGCGCAAGCAGGGCACCAGCAGCGACTACTGGATCGATGCCTTCTATGGCTGGCTGGAGGCGCAGGGATTCACCAGGCGACCGTAGGCCGGCGAGACGCCGGCGGTCCCAGGGGGGTGCTGGTCCCTGCCGGTGAGGATGATTCGAAACCTACGCGCCTCGACTGCTCGCGGGAGCGGACGGCGAGGGAGAGCCGAGGCGTCAAGACCAGGGCTGTGTAAGCCGCTGAGGAGGTCTACTCAGGAGGCAGGAACGGGTTCAGGAAGCGCACGCCTTCAACGATTCGACCGGATCGAAGGCATAAGCGAAGACGTTGGTGTCAAGCAGAGCAGCACTCACCTATCTGATCCTCGCCTGTAGATCTCCTCTCGAGTCGGGTAGGGTGCACCACCCAGTGGGATTCCGGCACGCATCCGGGCAAGCATCCGCTGCCGAGCCTGCTCCGCGAGCTTCGCCGCATCTGGTACCGGCAGGAAAGTGACGATCACGCGCGCCTCGCGGAGATCCTCGGGCCTCTCGAGAAGCACCACCTCCCCATCCTTGTAGATCCCTTCAACCGTCTTGAGCACCTCGACTCCTTTCTCGATCCTCAGATTGTACGCTCCCCGGAGCGCTCAGATCGGGGCTGTGCGGCTGCCCTCTCTCCCGGGGGCTGTGTGTGCGATGGGAGAGGGCTCGGGGTGAGGAGCCAGGGCCTGCGCCGCCACCACCAGATAGGAGATCCAGACGAGGTCCGCGAGCAGCAGGTGGATGAGCTGCATCCAGATCGGCGCGAGGAGGACGACGTTCACGACGCCGGCCACGATCTGGAGGAAGACGAGGCGGAGGGTCCGGCGGTTGGCCCAGCGGGCGGCGAGGGAACCGGTTTGCAGGCTTTCGAGGCGGAAGGCCAGGAAGATCGTCAGGGCGGCGGCGGTCACCGAAAGCGCCGGGTGCAGGAGGCGCAGGCGGATCAGCAGGTGGGCGGTCGGCGAGAGGTCCTGCTTCAGTGCTTCGGTCAGGCTGGCCACGGAAAAGAGGGTGTCTCCGAGCGCGGCGATCGCTCCGCTCACTCCGGCAAGGAGCAGGGTGGCGGCTCCGGCCATCAGCCAGCCGGCCAGGCTCCCCTGCCCGCGCAGACGGAACGGCGCGCGGCCGCTCGCGAAGTGGGCGGTGAGGGTCATGGCTCCGAGCAGGAAGAAGGTGTTGATCAGGTGGGTCGCCATGAAGAGGGCACGGGCCATGGACTGGTTGTCGGCCACCAGCTCGAAGAGCACCAGGCCGGCGCCCACGGCCGCCTCGGTCAGCATGAAGAACAAGGTCCAGCCCGCTGCTTTCCGGGCCGCATGCCCGCGCGGTCGCCAGCGGAAGGCCAGCACCACCAGCCCGATGACCAGCAGGAGAGCGATGCCACTGGTCACGCGGTGGGTCAGCTCGATGACCGTCTCGATGCGCGGGGAGCGGGGCACGACCTCGCCGTTGCAGAGGGGCCAGTGGCTGCCGCAGCCCGCGCCGGAGCCGGTGGCACGCACCGTAGCGCCCCAGAGGATGACGGCCAGGGTGAAGGCGAGGGTGGTCCACGAATAGCGGGCGAAGCGGTCCATCGGGGTGATTATGCCCCTTCCGGGGGTCTGTTCGTCATCCCACGAGCGAACCTCCAGACACCGTCCGGGCCGCGGAAGAGGATGGAAAAGGCGCGCTGGCGGATCTCCATCGGCAGGGAGCCGTCGCGCGGGACGACCTGATTGATCTCCATCCCGCGGACGAAGGCCAGGTCGCCGGAGACGACGATCTCCTGGCGCTCGAAGCCCTGGTGGATCTCGTAGGTCTCGAAGAAGGCGGCCATGCGGGGGCCACGGATTCGCGTCCCTGCATGGGGGGTGCGCCGTGCGACCAGAACTCGGCATCCTCGGTGACCATTTGCGCCATGGCCTGGGCGTCCCCCCGCCTCCCGGCCTCCTTCCAATCTTGGAAGAGCTGCTCGATCGCCTCCTCTGCGGTTTTCTCCATGGTGGCCAACGATAGCGCAAGTCCGGCGCTCGGTTTGCCACTGGCCTACAATGACGCTTGGAGGTGTACGGATGCTTCCAGAGAGAATTGGCCGAGAGATCCGATCCAGACTCGAGACAGCCTTGGGGAACCGGCTGCAAGGAGTCGTGCTGTTCGGCTCGGCTGCACGCGGCGAGGAGCATCGCGAGAGCGATCTCGATCTGATGGTCCTGTTGGAGGAGCCCGTGCGCCTTGGGAAGGACCTCGAGACCATCGTGGACGCTCTCTATCCAGTACAGCTCGAAATCGATGCTCCGATCCATGCGATGCCGGTTTCGGCGAGAACCTTCAAGGCCGGAGAGTTTGGAATCTACCGAAATGCCAGGCGAGAGGGAGCCTTCTTGTGAGTCCGGAAGTCGAGGACCTATGGAGCCGAGCCCTGAGAGCGTTGCGGACAGCGGAGCTCCTGGCTGACGAAGATCCTGATGCCTCCGCATCCCGATCCTATTACGCCGCCTTCCATGCCGTCTCGGCGCTCTTTGCATAGGGGCGGATCAGGGCGAATTCGCGCAAATATCGCGGAATCGGCGAGAATTGCGCCTCCGCCCAAACTCTTCGGTGGCACCACCCATGCGGGTGGGACTTGCGCACCCAACTGCTGCCATACTCCCCGCAATGTGCCCTGACCGCCTGGACACCCTCATCATCGGAGCGGGGATCTCCGGCCTCACGACGGCCTTCTGGCTGCGGCGTGCCGGCCTGCGGGTCGCCGTGATCGAGGCGTCGCCGCGCGCAGGCGGGTCGATCGAAACCTGGACGGAAGGCCCGTGGCGGTTCGAGATGGGGCCGAACACGGTGCTCGAGAGCCGCGGCGAGGTGACCCGCCTCCTCCGCGAGTCCGGCCTGGAGAGCGAAAAGATCGTCGCGGCCCCCGCCGGCAAACGGCGCTTCCTCTGGAAGCGCGGCCGCCTGCACGCCCTGCCCGGCGGCCCGCCGGGGTTCCTCAAGACCCGGCTCTTTTCCACCGGCGCCAAGCTGCGCCTCCTCAAGGAGCCCTGGATTCCGCGGCCCCCCGCGGGCACCGAGGAGAGCATCGCCCAACTCGTGAGCCGCCGGCTCGGGCCGGAATTCCTCCGCTATGCCGTGGGCCCGTTCGTCTCGGGGGTCTACGCGGGCGATCCCGAGCGGCTGTCCGTGCGCTGGGCCGTGCCGAAGATCTGGTCGCTGGAGGCGGAGCACGGCAGTCTGATCCTTGGCGCGCTGAAAATGGGGAAGACTCGGCGGAAGGGGCCGCAGCCGGGCGGCGCCATGTTCTCGTTCCCGCAGGGGCTGGAAGAGCTGCCGCGCCGATTGGCCCGGGAGATCGGGGACGTGCGGACCGGCGTGGCCGCGCAGCGGATCGTCCGTGGCGGCGAGGGCTACCGGGTGGAGACCTCGGTCGGGATGCTGGAAGCCGCACGGATCGTTCTCGCCGTGCCCACGGAGGCGGCGGCGCGCCTCCTCGACGAGGTGACGGGCGGCCGCAGCCGGCTCTTCGCCGAGATCCCCTACGCCGCCGTGGCCATTGTCTCGCTGGGCTACCGGCGCTCAGACGTGGCCCATGCGCTCGACGGCTTCGGGTTCCTGGCGCCGCGCGGCGAGGGGCTGCGGGTGCTCGGCTGCCTCTTCCCTTCGCAGATCTTTCCCGATCGAGCACCCGAAGGCCACGTGTCCCTCGCCGCCTTTCTGGGCGGCCGCACTGATCCGGAGATCGTCGGGCAGGATGATGCACAGATCCTCGCCGCGGTGGAAGGCGACCTCCGGCGGGCTCTGGGCGTGCGCGGCGCGCCCGTGCTCGCCGCGGTCCGCCGCTGGCCGCGCGCCATTCCCCAGTACGAGCTGGGGCACGGCCGTTTCGTCGAGCGGGCGGCCGAGATCGAACGGGAGCTTCCGGGCCTGCGCATCGGCGGCAGCTTCCTGCGTGGAGTCTCGGTCGCCGATTGCATCAAAAATGCCACGGAGCTTGCGGCGGAGATCCTGCGGCAGCCGGGGGCGGAGCACAGCGTGGGTGCCATGGAGCCCCTGGAGGCCAGGTCATGAGCGTGTACAAGATCCGTGTCCTCATCGTCGACGACCATGCGATCGTCCGCACCGGTCTGCGCCTGCTGATCTCCGGCCAGGATGATATGACCGTGGTCGGCGAGGCCGGCGCCACCCAGGAGGGGATCCAGGCCGCGGAGCGGCTCTCCCCGGACGTGGCGCTGATCGACCTGAGCCTCCCCGGCGAGGGCGGGATCGAAGCGATCCGCCAGCTCCGGCGGACGCGGCCGCGGGTGCGCACGGTGGCTCTCACCATGCACGACGATCCGGCCTATCTCCGCTCGGTCCTCTCGGCCGGAGGCTCCGGCTACGTGGTGAAGCGCGCCGCGGGCTCGGAGCTGCTCGCCGCGATCCGCGCCGTGCGCGACGGGCGTTCGTTCGTCTCTCCGCTGCTCGCCGAGGCGGAGGCGCAGGCGGCTCCGGCCTCCCCGCAGGTCTCCGGCGAGGCCGAGGGCGCGCTGGCGCGCTTGAGCGCCCGGGAGCGCCAGGTGCTCGTCATGCTGGCCCATGGCCACACGCACGCGGAAATGGCCGAGCAGCTCGGCATCAGCGTCAAGACCGTGGAGACCCACCGCGCCCGGCTGAGCGAGAAGCTGGGCTTGAAGAGCCGCTCCGACCTCGTGCGGCTGGCTTTGGAGGCCGGATTGCTGGCCACCGGATCTTTCGTCAAGCCCTGACCACCGCCTCGATCCTCTCCACCCCGATCCCCGACGCCTCCACATCGCGGAACCGCCGCCCCATCCGCGCCACGTTCTCGCGGAAGGAGGGCTCCCGGTCCACCTGGTCCACCAGGCCGAAGATACCGTCCGGGGTAGATCCGGTGAGCTCGCCGCTCAGGCCGAGCCTGTGATGGACGACCCGCTTCGCGTTCTCCGGCTGATCGCGGCCGATCGGGAACACCACCATGGGGACGTCGTGAAAAATGCTCTCCTTGATCGTCCCCAGCCCGCCGTGGGTGACCATGAGCGAGGCCCGTTCCAGAACGGGGATCTGCGGAATCCAGGGCAGGGCGACGGCGTCGTCCGGCAGCGGCAGGTCCGCGGGCTCGACCAGCCCGCCGGTCCCCAGCACGAGCTGCCACTCGGGCCGCTGTGCGGCTCCTTCCGCCACGGCGCGCAGGAAGCCCTCCAGCATCTCCCGGCCGGCCAGGAAGCTCTGGCTTCCCAAGGAGACGTAGAGCAGTTTTTTCCGCCGATCGATCCGCTCCCAGGGAAATCCGCGGTCCTCGCGCCGGCTGAGGTCGACCGAGGCCTCGATGTAATGAACCTCCGGCTCCTCGGCGGCGCCGTTCCTCGGCAGGTCCAGCTCGCGCGGGCACTGGATCAGCTCGGGCATGCGCAGCAGGCATCCCGTGACGTCGCGCAGCCGCCGCGCCGAGGGGACGCTGCGCCGCACCAGATCGAAAAACGGCACGGCTCCGGAGCGCAGGCGCAGCAGCGTGGCCTCCAACTGGTCGGCGCTCTGCTCGCGGGTCAGCGGACGGAAATAGGGAGTCAGAAAGACGATCGGAATCCCGAAGCGGAAGTGCAGCACCAAGGCGTTCAATCCCAGGAAGCTGTTGAGGATGAACAGGTCCGGCCGGACCTCCGCGACCGGGCCGTCCAGCCCCTCGCCCTTCGCCAGCGCGCCCAGGTACTTCCCATAGATCTCTTCCTCGTCGGGCTCCTGGCCGTTGAGACCGATGTTGAAGAGCTCTTGCCGCAGCCGGGGGACCGAGCCTTCGGCAAAGACTCCGCTCAGGATGGGGACGAGCTCGAAATCCTGCCGGCGCACCAGGGGACCGCTGTCCGCCAGGCCGAGATAGGTCACTGTATGGCCGCGCTCCCGGAGCTGGCGCGCGAGCTTGAACGTGGGCAGGAGATGCCCCTCTTCATGATCGAGCACAAACGCAATCCGGGCCATATCTGCGTCCTCCAGCAAAGCCTCACCCTCTCCAGGTACAGACCCTGGCGGAAAGCGAGCTTCGCGGAGGGAGGGGAAAACCTACAATCACCCCCCAGAAACGCTGAAGGGCTCCCGGGCGAAACCCGAGAGCCCTCGCAAGCGCGACCGGAGAACGTCTTAGCGGACGGTGCCGCGGCGGAACAGGTTGACGATCGCCAGCAGGACGATGGCGCCGACGAGGGAGATCAGGAGACCGGACAGGCTGAAGTCCCCTTGAGTGATCGAGCCCGTGCCGAACAGCGGGGCGAGAAGCAGCCCTGCGAGCAGCGCGCCGACGATGCCGACGACGATGTTCAGGATGACGCCCTGCTGGGCATTCGTACGCATGACCATGCTGGCGATCCAGCCGATCAGGCCACCGACGATGAGCATGATGATGATGTTCATACTTGTCTCCTCTTTTGGTTATCGTTTCGCTCTCCAACTCCCGACTTGGTGAAAGAGCAACAGTCATGCCATGTTGGTCGGCCGCGGGCTGATCGGGCGCCTCGACAGTCCTCTAGAATGCACCCCATACCTATGGTCACCGAACCGTCCGGCTCCCCCGTACCTCCTCCCCCGCCGCCGCCTCGGCCCCGCTGGCACCCCTTGGTCCGGTGCCTTCTGTTCCTGGTGGCTTTTTTCGTGGCGCAGTCCCTGACGATCGGCCTTCTCGTGCTGGGCTTCCGGCTGGCGGGCCGCGAGCTCCAACTGGCCGGCGAGGAGCTGATCCTGCTCTACGTCCTGTCGGCTCCCGTGCTGTTCCTTTTGACGCTCCCGTTCCTGCGCTGGCTCGACCGGAAGAATCTGGCGAGCCTGGGAGCGCGCTGGCCCGATGGGGGCCCCACCCGGGCGTTGCGCCAGGCGGTGGTGGTGCCCCTGTCCGTGCTCGGCGTTCTGGGAGCCTGGATGCTGCTGGTGGAAATCCTGCCCGCGTCGGACGTGCGCATCGCCGGCCTGAGCCCGGCCGCCGAGACTCCGAGCGGGGTGCTCCGGCTCCTCCTCCTGCTCCCGGCCTTCCTGATCCAGGGGGGTGTGGAGGAATGGGTGTTCCGCGGCTATATGTACAGTGCCCTGAAGGAGCGCTGGTCCTGGTGGGTGGCGGCCCTCGTCACGGCCCTCGGCTTCGGCCTGCTGCACGGCGCCAACCCGAACGTCTCGGCGGCGGCCCTCCTCAATACCTGTCTGGCCGGCGTCCTGCTCGCTCTTCTGGTCGAGCGCAGCGGCAGCCTGTGGGCCGCGACGCTGGCGCATGGAGTCTGGAACTTCTCGGTCGCCTCTCTCGCCTCTCTGCCGGTGAGCGGCCTTCATGTCTTTCATCTCCTGAATGCCACGGTGACCGGGCCCGAGCCGCTGACCGGCGGCGGCTTCGGACCCGAAGGGAGCCTGCTGCTCACCGCCCTCGCGATCCCCTTGGCGGCGATTCTCTGGCCCCGGCGAGAAAGCGGTTTCAAATCCGGCGTATGATAAAGGCCAGTTACTTTGCGCTGATCGGACCGATCCGCCGGATCAGACGGATCCGACCGATCCAATGAAATTTCTGCTTTTCGTCAGGGAAGGTCGGCCCGGGTTCCCGGGCCGGGGGGCAGAGGGGAGACATCATGGCAGCACCCTTGGCGTCGCGGCGGGGCGGTCTTGCGATCGTCCTCTGTCTGGCTTTGGTCGCGCTCGCACCGGCTCTCGCCGCCCAGGCCCCTGCGGCCCAGGAGGGCTTCTCCGAGCAGGTCCAGGTCGACGTCGTCAACGTGGACGCCTTCGTGACCGACAAGGCGGGGAACCCCGTTCCCGGCCTGCAGAAGAAGGATTTCGAGATCCGCGAGGACGGCAAGCGGGTCGACATCTCCAACTTCGAGGCGGTCGACCGCGGCGCCGAGCCCGCGGCCCCGGCCGCGAGCCAGGATGATCCCCAGATGCCCTCCATGGAGCTGACCCTGGGCGCCGCGCCGGCGGACGCCATGCAGCTCGTGGTGTACATCGACAACTTCAACCTGCGCCCGGCGAACCGTGCCCGCGTGCTGCGGCAGCTCCGCGAGTTCCTGACGCGGGAGCTGCGCCCGAGCGACCGGGTGATGCTGGTGACCTACGACCTCGGGATGCAGGTGCGGCTGCCGTTCACCACGGACCGGGCCGCTCTGGGGCGGGCGCTGGACGGCGTCGGGCTCCTCGCCGCCAACGGCAGCGAGGCCGAGCGGGCGCGCCAGGCCGCGATCCAGCAGATCCTCGACATCCAGGAGAGAACCAAGACCACAGACCATATGGATGGCAGGAAGCCCGGCGGGAGGGCGAGGAGCGGCGGCTCCGGCGGAGGAGGCGGGGAGGGCGGCGAAGGGGAGGAGGGAGGAGGAGACAGCGCGCTGGAAATCGATCCGCTCTGCCCTCTGGACATCGCGCAGCCGGCCCGCAGCTATGCCGAGACCTCGCGCCAGCAGATCCTGGGCAACATCGCGGCGCTCAAGGTGATGGTGAACTCGCTCTCGGGACTGCCGGGACGCAAGACCCTGCTCCACGTCAGCGACGGCATCTCGGTCACTCCCGGCGAGGAGCTGTTCCAGGCTCTCTTCGAGCTCTGCGGCGGCGGCGGCGTCACCTCCGGCCTGTCCAGCTCGCAGGCGGGCGGCATGATCCCGGTGGACACCGCAGCCCTGGGGAACACGAATTCCTATCAGGGCAGGAACGCCATGATCGACGCCCAGGCCTACAGCACCGCCACGGAGTGGAGCGCCCTCGCGGCCCACGCCAACACGCAACGGGTGACTCTCTACACCCTGCAGGCGAGCGGCCTCGAAGCCCCCGCGTCGTCGTCCGCGGAAGCGGGCCCGAGCGACCGGATGCTCCATCTCGGCTCGGTCGCCACCATCGAGATGCAGAACCGCCAAAGCTCGCTCTCGGTGATGGCCGCCGACACCGGCGGCCGTGCGACCTTCAACGCCAACGACGTCCGGCCGGCCCTCGCCCGCATGCGGGACGATTTCGACCGCTACTACTCTCTCGGCTTCACTCCCCGGCACTCGGGAGACGGCCGCGAGCACCGGATCGAGGTCCGGGTCAAGCGCAAGGGCCTCCAGGTCCGCCATCCGCTGAGCTACCGCGACAAGCCGGCCATGGAGCGCGCCGTGGACCGCACCCTCGCCGCGCTCTTCTTCGGCAGCGAGGACAACCCGCTCGACGTCTCCCTCGAAATCGGCGAGGTCACACCGGGCGCGCAGGGGGGCTACACCGTCCCGGTCCGGCTGCGCATCCCTCTCCAGAAGATGTTCTTCCGTCAGACCGAGGAAGCCTACGAGGGCCGCCTCCGCCTGCTCGTCGCCACGCAGTCGGGCAGCGGAGGAACCTCCAAGGTCCGCCAGGTCCAGGTGCCGGTGAAGGTGCCGAAGGACATGGCACTGATCGCCTTCGGGCAGTTCTACGTCTACGAGCTGGCGCTCAACCTGGGACCCGGCGAGCAGCGCGTGGCCGTGGCCGTGCGGGACGAGGGGACGGCTCAGACCTCATTTCTCGCCCGCGGACTGCGCGTCGGTGGCAGCGACGGCGCGGTCCGCGGACAGTTTTGACCGCAGGGCGGAATCGGAGGAACACCGATGCTAGATAGAGCTCGTCTCTCTCTCGCCCTGGCCCTCTCCCTGATCGCGGCCGTCCCAGCCGCGACGCGCGCTCAGGAGCGCTTCGGCGAAGCGGTGGACGTCAACGTCATCAACGTCGACGTCTACGTGACCGACAAGAACGGCCGCCCCGTGACCGGCCTGCGCAAGGAGGACTTCGAGCTGCGCGAGGACGGGAAACGGGTGGAGATCACCAATTTCGAGGCCCTCGCCGGCACCTCCCCGCCAGCCCAGGCGGAGCCGGCCGCCCCTGTGCCCGCCGCCGCGCCCGAACGGCCGCCCGAGGCGGCTGCTCCTCCGCCGCCTGCCTCGGATCCTCTCCATCTGGTGGTCTACGTCGACAACTTCAACATCCAGCCGGCCCACCGCGCACGGGCCCTGCAACAGATCCGCGAGTATCTCGACGGAGAGGTCGCGCCGGGAGACCGCGTCATGGTCGTCACCTACGACCGGAGCGGCCTGCACGTCCGTCAGGCGTTCACGGACGACCGGGCCGCCCTCGCCCGGGCTCTCGAGGAGACCACCCACGTGAGCGCCAATGGCGGGGACATCGCGCGGGAGCGGCGGAGCGCCCTGGATGTCATGTACGCGCTCCAGGATGAAGCCATCGCGATGTACCAGGTCGGGAGCAAACGGGAGTCGAGGGGAGACAGCGGAGAGGGAGATCCGGGGGAGGGCATGGACGTGCCGTGCTCGCTGCGCATCGCCGATCCGATCAAGGCCTATGCCGAAGCCGCCCAGCAGGACGTGCTGCGGACCATCGCCTCCTTGAAGCTCTTCGTGAACTCCCTCTCGGGCCTGCCGGGGCGCAAGGTCCTCCTCCACGTCAGCGACGGGATCGCGGTCACGCCCGGCGAGGAGCTCTTCCAGGTCCTCGCGGAGCTCTGCGGAGGTGCCGGAACCACCTCCGGCCTCTCGGGCTCGATGAGCGATCCCGCCTCGCAGCCGCAGGACGCGCGGCGGTTCGGCGGCCGCGCCTACCAGGCGAGCCAGGCCATGCTCGACGCCCAGCGCTACGGCACCGCCAAGGACTGGTCCGAGCTCGCGGCGCACGCCAATGCCAACCGGGTGACTCTCTACACCCTGCAGGCGAGCGGGCTGGAGGCGGGCGGCGCCTCGGCGGAGGACCAGGGCGGAGGCCGCGACCAGGTGCTCCGGCTCGGCACCATTATGAACATCGAGACCAACAACCGCCGCGATTCGCTGAACGTCCTCGCCTCCGATACGGGCGGCCGGGCGATCTTCAACGCGAACGACCTGCGGCCCGAGCTCGCCCGGATCCAGCAGGACCTGGACACCTACTACTCCCTGGGCTTCGCCCCGCGGCGCTTCGGCGACGGCCGCGAGCACCGCATCGACGTCAAGCTCAAGCGGGCGGACCTGCGGGTCCGGCACCGCCGGAGCTATCGCGACAAATCGCCGCTCGAACGGGCCGCGGACCGCACCCTCGCCGCCCTCTTCTACGGCGCCGAGGAGAACCCGCTCGAGGTCTCTCTCGACGTGGGCGAGGTCCGGCCGGCCGAGGGCAGGACCTTCAGCGTGCCGTTGCGCCTGCGGATCCCGCTCTTCAAGCTGTTCCTCCAGGACAACCTGACGAACCTCGTGGGGAAGGTCCGGCTGCTCGTGGCCACCCAGGGAGCCGGCGGCGCAACGTCCAAGGTCCGCCAGGTCGAGATCCCCGTCCGGATCCCGCGGGACAAGGCCCTGGTCGCTCTCGGCAAGTTTTTCCAGTACGAGCTGACTCTCACCATGACCGCCGGCGACCAGCGGGTGGCGGTCGCCATCCAGGACACGACCACGTCGCAGACCTCCTACCTCGCCCGGGACGTCCGGGTGGGCGGCTCCGAAAACGCTGTCCACGGACAGCGGTGACCAGGGCCGTTTTGTGAAAGGACGATCGATGCTTCTCAGGAAACTCCAGATCGCGGCCGGCCTGATCGCGGTCATCCCTGCTCTCGCAGCTCCCTCCTTCGCCCAGCAGGAGGGTTTCGGCGAGGCGGTCGACGTCAACGTCGTCAACGTCGACGTCTATGTGACTGACAAGAAAGGCCAGCCGGTGACCGGCCTCCGCAAGGAGGAGTTCGAGCTGTTCGAGGATGGGAAACGGGTGGAGGTCACCAACTTCGAAGCTCTGGCGCACGAGACGGCACCCGCTGCCGCCACGGCGTCCTCTCCGGCGGCATCGGCGGCTCCGGCTCCGGCGGCGCCGTCTGCTGAGGCTCCGGCCGCCCCAGACCCCCTGTACCTGGTCATCTACGTCGACAACTTCAACATCCAGCCGGCCCACCGCGCGCGCGCCCTGCAGCAGATCCAGACGTACCTGGATCGCGAGATCTCCCCGGGAGACCGCGTCATGGTGGCCACCTACGACCTGAGCCTCCATGTCCGCCAGTCGTTCACCGACGACCGGGCCGCCCTCGCCCGCGCCCTCGACCAGGTGAGCCGCCTCTCGGCCCATGGAGGGGAGAACGACCGGTCCAAGCGGATCGCTCTGGATGCCATGTTCGCGATCCAGGCGGATGCCCTCTCACTGGGCGACATGTCCGTCAAGCAGGCGCGGGGGAACGAGGAGGCGGAGCCGCTGGACGTACCGTGCCCGATCCGCATCGCCGAGCCGATCAAGGGGTATGCCGAATCCGCTCGGCAGGAAGTGCTGCGGTCGATCTCCTCCCTGAAGCTGTTCGTCAACTCCCTGTCCGGCCTGCCGGGGCGCAAGGTCATCTTCCACGTCAGCGACGGGATCTCGATCACCCCCGGCGAAGAGCTGTTCCAGGTTCTCGCCGAGCTCTGCGGCGGAGCCGGCACCACCTCCGGCTACTCCGGCTCCGGCATGCTCTCGGACCCGGCGTCGCAGCCCCAGGACGCGCGGCGGTTCGGCGCCCGCGCCTATCAATCGAGCCAGGCCATGCTCGATGCCCAAGGGTACAACACCACCAGCGAGTGGACCGAGCTCGCGGCGCACGCCAACGCCAACCGCGTGACCCTGTACACCTTGCAGGCGAGCGGCCTGGAGGGGAGCCCCGCCGCCTCGGCGGAGTACATGGGCGGAGGCCGCGACCAGCTCCTCCAGCTCGGCACTGTGATGACCATCGAGACCAACAACCGGAAGGATTCGCTGAACGTCCTGGCCTCCGACACCGGAGGCCGGGCAATCTTCAACGCGAACGACCTGGTCCCCGAGCTCACCCGCGTCCAGCAGGACCTGGACACCTACTACTCCCTCGGCTTCGCGCCGCGGCGCATGGGCGACGGCCGCGAGCACCGCCTCGAGGTCCGGGTCAAGCGCAAGGACCTGCGGGTCCGCTATCGGCGGAGCTACCGGGACAAGCCGCCGCTCGAGCGGGCCGCGGACCGCACCCTCGCCGCCCTCTTCTACGGCGCCGAGGAGAACCCGCTCGACGTCGCGATCGAGATCGGCCAGGTCCGGCCGGCGGAGGGGAAGACCTTCAGCGTACCGGTGCGCCTGCGCATCCCCCTGTTCAAGCTGTTCCTCCAGGACAACCTCACGAATCTGGTGGGGAAGGTCCGCCTGCTCGTCGCCACCCAGACCGCCGGCGGCGACACGTCGCGGGTCCGGCAGGTCGAAATCCCGATCCGGATCCCACGCGACAAGGCGCTGGTCGCCCTGGGCAAGAACTTCCAGTATGAGCTGACTCTCACCATGACCGCCGGCGACCAGCGGATCGCGGTGGCGGTCCAGGATACGGGCACGGCGCAGACGTCGTACCTCGCGCGGAGCGTCCAGGTGGGACAGGAGGCTCCGGCGCGGTAGCGATGGCGATGCCCTCGAAGGCGCGGCTCAAGCTCCTCCTCGTCCTGATCAGCACCGGCCTGGCCCTCGGCGGGGCCGAGCTGGTGCTGCGGGCGCGCAACCCGCTCGGCTTCCGGATGCGGGGCAACACGCTGGTGCTGCCGGCGAACAAGGTCTATGACATCCAGGCCGACCCGCGGTCGCGCTCCGACCAGCTCGAGGCCCACGTCGTCCACACCAAAAACTCCCTGGGCTTTCGCGGCCCCGAGCCGCCAGGCGATTTCGCGGACTGGCTGACGCTGGTGGCGGTGGGGGGCAGCACCACCGAGTGCTTCTACCTGAGCGACGGCCGGACCTGGCCGGAGCGCCTCGCCGCCCGGCTGCAACCGGAGCTGCGCCAGGTGTGGGTCGACAACGCCGGCCTCGACGGGCACAGCACCTTCGGGCACCTGCTGCTCACGCAGCAGAAGCTGGTGCCCCTCCACCCCAAGGTGGTTCTCTACCTGGTCGGCCTCAACGACATGTTCACCGATGCGCCGCGCGAATTCGACCGGATGGAGCAGAACCCCTGGGCGGTGATCGCCAACCACTCCGAGCTCGCCGCCACCCTGCTCAACCTCTACCGCTGGAACCGCACCCGGAACGTCGAGGACCTCGGGGCCATGCCGAAGCCGGTCGCGTTGCGCGACCGGCCGCGCCACCCCGTCCCGCCGGCCGTGGCGGAGCGCCTGTGGCGGGAACAGGACCCCCGGCTCGACGCGTTCCACGACCGCCTCGAACGGCTCGTCGCGCTCAACCGCGAGAACGGCATCGAGCCCGTGCTGATCACTCAGCCCACCCTGCTCGGCGGCGTCGACCCCCGCACCGGCGTCGATACCCGGCCGATGGAGGTGGAGCTCTGGGAGAAGCTCGACGGCGCGCTCGCCTGGCGGCTGCTGGAGCGCTACAACGATGTGACGCGCCAGGTGGGGCGGGAGCGCGGTGTCCTGACCGTCGACCTCGCCCGCTCCCTGCCCAAGGACTCGACCTTTTTCTACGACTTTTTCCACATGACCAATGAGGGGGCGGACCAGGTGGGAGCGATCCTCCACGGCGCCCTCGCCCCCTGGCTGGCGGCGCGCTACCCGGGCTACGTGCCGCCGCGGTCCCGCTGAGCCTCGGGGGGGCGGTCCGCAACCGCTCCAGGGGCCGGGCTCATCTCCCGAGCGCGCCCGGCCGCGATCATTACCACACAGTCCTCGCGATCGAGGTCGACGCGCACGAGGCGGTCGGCGCGCATCGAATCGAGGAGGCTGTCGTCGAGATGGAACGCTTCCCGGACCTCCAGGTCGGTCACCTCCGCCCGCTTGACGGTGCGCCGGTCGCGGCTGCCGCCATACCGCACCACGTTCCAGACGATCCAGAGGGCGAGCAGGCCGACGAGGACCAGCAGGATCGACGAGTAGGAGAGCAGAGAGGAGCGCAGCCCTTCATAGCCGCCGTTCGCGAGCTCCTTCCTGAAGAACTGCACGCCGAAGGCCCAGAGCAGCAGGCTGACCAGCGGCAGCACCAGGTACAACCAGACCGCCCAGAACAGCAGGGTGAGCAGCGAGAGGAACCCCGCCGGGAGCGACCGGCGGTGCGACCACTGCCGGGACAGGAGCGCCTCGACGGTGCTCGTTTCAGCGGTCGGGGCTTCGCCAGATCGCATGGCTGGTCCTCCCTCTGTGGCTCAGAGCGATGGGCAGCGCCACCACCGACGTGCCCGCGGCGATCACCCAGTAGATCGCGGGGTACCAGATCGCCCAGAACAGCTGGCGAATGAGCCGGACCCCTTCGTAGCGGTGATCGAGGGCGAGACCGGTCAGAAACTGGAGGAGACAGACGATGGCGAGGAGGCTGCCGCTCCAGCCGGGCAGCAGGGTGGCGACCTGCAACCCCGCCGGAATCCAGGCGGGCATCAGCTGGGTGAGGATCCAGGCGAGCAGGACGAGGAGGACGGCATAGCACCAAGCGGTGCTGACCATCAGCTCGATGAAGACCGGCCACATCCGGCGCCCGGTCCAGCGGAAGATGGACCGGCGGTAGCGCAGCGCCGCCTCCATGCCGCCGCGCGCCCAGCGTACCCGCTGGCGCCACAACCCGCGGAGCGACTCCGGGACCAGGATCCAGCAGACCGCGCGCGGCTCGTAGAGGATGCCCCAGTAGGCGAGCTGCAGCTTCCAGCTGATGTCGACGTCCTCGGTGACCGTCTCCGAGGACCAGTAGCCGACGTCGTGGACGGCGCGGCGCCGGAAGCACGAACAAACCCCGGAGACGGTATAGACCCGCCCGAGCAGGCGCTGGGTGCGCTTGATCATGCCGACGATGGCGGAGAACTCCCCCACCTGGATGCGCGAGACCAGCGTCGTGCGGTTGAGGACCCGCGGATTGCCGGTCACCGCCCCCACGCGCGGGCTGCGCTCGAGGTCGAAGACCATCCAGTGGATGGCCTCCTCATCGAGGAGGGCATCGGCGTCGACGCACATCAGGTATTCGGACTTGGTCGCGAGGGCGCCGAGGCTCAGGGCCTTCGCCTTGCCGAGGTTGCGCTCGAGCCGCAGCAGGCGCAGGTTGGGGATCTCCGGCAGCAGACGCTCGATGATCGCGGGGCTCTCATCGGTGCTGGCATCGTCGATCACCAGGACGTCGACGTTGGGATAGCGGCTCGCCGCCGCCGCGCGCACCACCTGCTCGATCGCGAGGTGCTCGTTGTGGCAGGGGATCAGCACGGTGACCTGGGGGTACTCCGCGAGCTCCGGCGGCTCCAGGCGGCGGCGCTCCTGCCGCCAGAAGAACACCAGCGACCCGAAGATCCAGAACAGGGCCATGAAGAAGGGATAGAAGAAGACGAACTGGAAGAGATGGCGCATGGGATCACCTGGGGAGCGCGAAGGCGGCCAGGGAGCGCAACGAAACCGCGAGCCCCGCCTCCGCGAGATCGACCGGGAGCCCGATCCAGTCCCACCCCGCGACCGCCCGGCTCGCGGCCTCGGCATCGGCCGCCGCGACAGTCGTCGCGGCGACCGTCAAGCCGCGGGACGCCTGCCGCCCCGGCGTGAGGGGCGCGAGATGGAAGGCGCGCTCCCCGGCTCCCCCTCCGTCGCGCCAGGCCAGCCGCGCCGCCGGGCGCACCGAGAGCACCGCCTCCCCGAGCCGGTCCTCGGGCCGCGACGCGGCGGGCAGCACCACGAGATCGACGTCGACGGCGCGGGCGAGGTCGGTGACGAGGGTGACGTCCCGACCCGGGTTGCCGCTGGGGATGGGGAGATCGACCACCACCCACCGCACTCCAGCATCGTGCAGCGCCTGGGCGAGGGGACCGACGACGTCGCCGCGCACCGGGGCGGCCGTGGTCGGAAACCAGGCACCCGCCGGCCCTCCGGGGAGAAGGCGCACGCCGTTGAGGCCGAGCCGCCGCACCACCTCGACGACCCGGGCGACCCGCGCCCCGGGATCGCCGCCGCCGCAGACCCAGGCCGCGTCGACCTCCACGAACCGCACCGGGAGGTTCTGCGGATCCCAGTGGACGCTCGCCTGCACCAGAGCCCAGACGCCGGCCCACGAGGGCACGGCGTAGCGAGCGATGCGCGGCGGGTCGAGCCAGGGCGGCATGCCGGTGAACGTCGGCAGCTGCACCGTCAGACCCAGGCCGGCCGCCACCCTCTCCCCCGCTCCACTCCAGGCGCCCGGAGCCCAGACTGCTCCCACCGGAGCTACGCCGGTGACCTCGCGCAGGCGGGCCACCTGGTCCGCCAGGGTCCGGCTGAGGCGCGCCAGCGTCTCCCGCTCGCGCGCGGCCGGGTCGACCGCGCCCGCCTCGCACCGCACGGCCGGCGCTCCCTCCGCCCCGGGCTCCCGCTCCACCCGGGGCAGCAGCTCCACCCAGGGGGAAGCGGCCAGATCCTTGAGGACCGGAGCGAACGCGGGGTCCGCCGCCTGCGCCGGTCCGACGGTGACCACCGCCGGCATCTGATAGAGATCGAGGAGCGGCACGACGTAGCGGAGCGCGCTCGCCGGATCGTCGAAGCCGAGGAGGACGGACCGCTCCCCGAGCTCCGCGCCGCCGAGATCGCGGCTGCGGACCGCCCGCCAGCCGTGGGCCTGCAAGAACTCCAGGTGCTCGGCCATCTGGCCGGGCGTGTGCGCTCCCGCCGTGGCCGGCTCGGCCACCACGCCCCAGGCGAGGCCCAGCGGCGCCGCGGCGGCGGAAGACCCGACGAGGGCCGAAAGGACGAGGGCGGCCAGGATCTGGGAGCGCATCAGAACCTCCGCCGCAACGTCAGATAAAACCGGGGATCGAGCTCGCGCGAGCCGTCATAGAGCTGGCTGCGGGCCCCCGCTCCCAGGACCAGCACCGTCCGCCCCGACAGGTCCCAGTCCGATTCCAGCCAGGCGCCGCCCACCAGGCCGGGGTCGAACCCCTCCTGGTCATAGACCCCGGCGTGGGCGAGCAGCGAGAAAGAATGGCGGCGGCCCGGGGCGTTCGCCGTCACCCACTCCGAGCGGTGGGTGAGCGAGGCGCTCTGGTCGCGCGACGGGCTGAAGTAGATGACGTCGCTGCGGCTGTTCTCGGAGGCGTAGACCTCGCCCCCAAAGGTCGCCCGGTAGAACGGTCCCTGCCGGACCAGGAGGTGCGCGGCGACCAATCCCCAGGTGCGCTCGTTGCCGTCGGTCAGCTCGGAGCGCCCGCCGCCGAGGCGGGCGTCCCACCGCGTCCCCGCGCTGTAGGAGAGCCCGGCGTCGTAGGTGTCGGCGGTGATCCCCGCGGCGCGCGCCCGCAGCGGCAGGTCCCGCCAGGCGTCCAAGGCGGCGCCGAGGTCGACGCGCCAGCGGTCGTCCGGCAGCAGAGCCACCCGCGCGCTCCCCGCCGGACCGTTCCCGAAATCCTCGCCGGAGACATCCCAGGCCACCTCGCCGCTCAGGCTCAGCCAATGGCCGGGACGCAGCGACAGGCCGAGATGGGCCTCCCGCACGTCGCCCCGCGCGTAGCGGTCGTCCTCCGAGCGGCTGCCCGAGGCGCCCGCCGCGAGCCGCGCCCGGCTGCCGGCCGGCACGCTCACCTCAAACAGGCTCCAGGCCTCGCCGAGCCCGCGGTCGGAGGTGTCGTAGCGCCCCTCCAGCCGCGCCTCGGGAGAGAGCTGGGTCTCGATGTCGCGGCGCAGCCGCTGAGCGTGGACGTTCTCTGGGTAGAGCGTGGCCAGGTCGTCCGCCTGCCGCCGCGCCTCGGCGAGATCGCCGAGCGAAGCGAGCGCTCCGGTCCGGGAGATGCGCGCGGAGGGGTTGTCGACGCGGGGCGCCTCGCGGGTGGTGCGGGCGAGCAGCTCTTCGATCGATTGCAGGCCGCGGCGCGGCGCTCCCTGCCAGAGGGTCGCGGTGGCCAGCCCCTCGCGGACCCGCGGGTCCCCCGGATGCTGGTCGAACAGGGCCTCGAACTGCTCCTGCCCGGCATCGGTGCGGTCCTGGAAGAGCAGCAGCCATCCCCGCTGGATCTCCGCCGTCAGCTCCTGGCCGGGGATCTTCGCCAGCCGCTCCAGGGCGGCTTCGGCGCCGGCATAGTGCCGCTGCTCGATGGTTGCCCAATAGAGGCCGAGCCAGGGCTCCGGAGAGCCGGCCCGCTCTTCGGCGAACGAGCGGTAGAGCGCTTCCGCCTCCGCCGGCCGGTGCAGGGCCAGGTAGGCGTCGGCCGCGGCGTTGCGCAGCCAGTAGGGTGCGTCGTCGCGGCGCACCGTCGACTCCCAGAGAGTGACGATGTCCTCCATGCGATCGGCCAGACGGTAGGCGAGGAGAAGGTCGCCGGCCGCCCGCGCATCCTCCGGGTCCCGCCGGTGCATCGTCTCCAGCGCGGCGATCGCCGCCTCGGCCTCGTGGCGCCGCTGGGCGGGGTCGAACACCGGCTCGGCCCAACCCCAACGAATGCGGCGGGCAGCGAGATCCCCTTCGAGCCGGCGGGAAAGGGCAGCGCCCGGCTCTCCGGAAAGCGCCGCAGGATACCGCTGGAGGAAGGCGGCCGCCGCCTGCGGCGCTCCCGCGTCGGCGAGATCGAACGCGGCAAGGCGCGCCACGTCGGCATCCTCGGGATGCCGCCGCAGGACCTCCTGACGGTCGCGAAAAGCATCCATCGGCCGGCCCGTGACGTCCCGCACGCGAGCCCGCTCGGCTAGCGCGTCGAGGTCATCCGGATGCTCGGCGAGGTGGGCGTCGAGGCGGGTGAGCACCTGGTCGGGGCTCTCCTCCCCGGCCAGGGCCGGTGGGGCGACCGCGAGCCATGCCGCCATGCCCAGCACGGCACATCCCAAGCGGGCGCCTCGACAACAAAAAAATCCAGCGCCAGTCATCATGTTTCGCGAACTGTCTCTCGGCGGCCCGGTACGCGGGCACCCGAGGTTGTTCGCAACCTTTACTAATGGGTTAGTTATATCACAACCACGGAGAGCGGCTACATCTTCAACACGATTTTTCCGAACGTCCCGCCCTGGTCCAGAGCCTTGTAGGCCTCGGCGGCACGTTCGAAGGGAACGACCTTCTCGACGACCGGGCGGAGGCGCCCGTCGCGCAGGCGCGGCAGGGCGAAGGCGCTGAAGCCTTCGACGAGGCGCGCCTTCTCCGCGCGCGAGCGGGGGCGCAGGACGGAGCCCAGGATGCGCAGGCGGCGGCTGAGGACTGCCCCGAGGTCGACGTCCACCTTCCTCCCGCCGAGCAGGCCGATGAGCACCAGGCGCCCGCCGTCGCGGAGGGCTCCGAGGTGGGCGTTGATCGACGGGCCGCCGACCAGGTCGAAGACCAGATCGACCCCGCGGCCTCCGGTCGCCTCGCGGACCTGCTGCGCCAGGTCGGAGCCGGCGACGCAGATCTCCTGGACGCCGAGCTCCCGGAGCTGCTCCAGGCGGCCGGCGTCGCGGCCGGCGGCGAGCACCCGCGCGCCCAGCTCGCGGGCGAGTTGCACGGCGAAGCTGCCCATGCCGCCGGTGGCGCCGGTCACCAGGACGGTCTCCCCCGCCTGGAGCTCGCCTTCGGCCACCAGGTTGGTCCAGGCGGTGAGCCCGGCTTCCGGGATGGCGCCGCCTTCGACGAACGACAGATTGTCAGGCAAAAACATGAGCTGGCCGGTGGGAACGGCGGCGCGCGTGGCGTGACCGCCGCCGCCGAGGAGAGCCATGACGCGGGCGCCCGGCTGCCAAAGCCCGGGCGACTCGCGGCCCACGACGCGCCCGGCGCATTCGAGGCCGGGCACGTCGCTCTCCCCCGGCAGCGGGGGGTATTGACCGCGGATCTGAAGCAATTCGGCGTGGTTGACGCCCGCCGCCTCCACCGCGACGAGCACCTCCCCGGGACCCGGCACCGGGTCGGGGAGGTCCCCGACGCGCGGCAGCGGGATCCGCGGGTCCTCGGGCGGCAGGACGGCGCGCACGGACGGTCAGTGCCTCAGCTCTTCCCGACCGGCCGGACCTTCACCGGCTTGGGCTCGGGCTGATCGAAGATACCTTCCGGCTTCAGGCTGCCCACCCGGCGATCCTCCAGAGACAGGGTCCCCGTCTCCAGCCAGGCGTGCTTGCCCTCCAGCACCTTGAGAGCGACCCGGTACTTGCGGACGTCGTCGTTGGCCCAGAGCGCGCGGAAGAGCTGCGCGACCTTGCGCCGCGCGTTGCGGCAGAACAGGTCGGCCAGCTCCGCGGCGCCCTCGGCGTCCGTGCGGCCCTCCTCGCGCAGGGCCTGCGCGCGGGCGACCGACGCGGCCATGGCGAACAGCTCGTTGCCGATGTCCACCAGGCGGAACAGGAACGCCTGCTTGTTCTCCAGCTTGGCCTGATGCACCACCATGCCGTGGAAGATCTGGCGCGACAGGCGGCGCGTGTTGCGCTCGACGAAGCGCAGGTGCGCCGCGAGATCGCCGAACTCCTGATAGCGCGGCCACTGCCCCCAGCCCAGCCAGCGGGTCGGATACCACGAGGCATAGAACGCCGTCATCGGCGCGAGCGCGGAGAGCTTGTCGGCCATGCTCTTGTCCTTGTCGATCAGGGCGCCGGCGACCTCCAGGTGCTTGTCCACGGCCTCGCGGGCCATGAGCAGATGCATGATCTCGCTCGATCCCTCGAAGATCTTGTTGATGCGGTAGTCGCGCATCATGCGCTCGACGCCGATCGGCTCCTCGCCGCGGGCGGCGAGAGACTTCTCGGTCTCATAGCCGCGGCCGCCGCGGATCTGCATCGTCTCGTCGACGATCTCCCAGGTGCGGGTCGAGTTCCACTCCTTGCAGGCCGCCGCCTCCAGGCGGATGTCATAGCCGCCGCGGTCGACCATCTGGGTGGCGAGCTTGGCGATCGACTCCATGGCGAACGTGGTCGCCGCCATGTCGGCGAGCTTGTGGGCGATCGCCTCGTGCTTGCCCACGGGCTTGCCCCACTGCACGCGCTCGCTGGCCCACTTGCGGCAGATCTCGAGGCAGAGCTTGGCCGTGCCGACCGAGCCGTTGGGAATCGACAGGCGGCCGTCGTTCAGGGTGGTCAGGGCGATCTTGAGCCCCTTGCCTTCCTGGCCGATCAGGTTCTCGGCAGGGACGCGCACGTTCTTGAAGCTGATCACCGCGTTGGCCAGAGCGCGCAGGCCCATGAAGTGGCAGCGGTGCTCCACCTTCACGCCCGGCCAGTCGGTCTCGACCACGAAGGCGCTGATCTTCTTGTTCCTGGGGTTGCTGGCCATGACCACGAGGAGCTTGGCGATCGTGCCATTGGTGCACCAGAGCTTCTCGCCGTTGAGGACGTAGTCCCCATCCGCGGTCTTCTCGGCGCTCGTCGTCAGGCGGGCCGGGTCGGAGCCGACCTGGGGCTCGGTCAAGGCGAAGGCCGAGATGTCTCCCCGGGCGCAGCGCGGCAGGTACTTCTCCTTGAGCGCCTCGGTGCCGAACAGCTTGAGCGGCTGGGGGACGCCGATCGACTGGTGGGCCGACAGCAGAGCCGACAGGTTGCCGTCGATGCTGCCGAGCAGCTCCATGACCTTCTGGTACTCGACGTTGGTGAAGCCGAGGCCGCCGTACTTCTTGGGGATCTTCATGCCGAAGGCGCCCAGCTTGCGCAGGCCGTCGACCACGCTCTCGGGGTACTCGCCCGTAGCGTCGATCTCCACCGGATCGACCTGGTCGCGCAGGAACTCCTTGATGGCGTTGTAAAAAGCGGCGAACTCGGGCCGCTCGTCCTCGGGCAGAGGGTACGGATGGATGAGGTCGAGCCGGAAGTTTCCGAGGAACATCTCCCGGAGGAAGCTGGGCTGCCTCCACTCGGTCTCGCGGGAGGCCTCCGCGACTTTCCGCGACTCCTGCTCGCTGACGTTCTGCTCCTTGGCCATGGTCGGTTCCCCTTTTATCTCGGCTGAATCCCATGCAAACGGCCTACCGCCGCCGGGTCTTTGCCGCACTGCGACATTATAGCACGATCGATCGTTTTCTTGGCAATGGGAGAAGGTGGGGAATTGTGGAGGTCGGTGCCGGGCACGCCACTTGAATCTCGTAGATCTCAGGGCGCAACGGAGCGCTTGCCCAAGGGAGGTGATCAGAATGAGTCTGAGTGGACCGTTCAAGGATGAGGAGGAGGAGAAGGAAAGGGAGAAGGCGAAGTACGTGAGGGACTACGTGGAAGGGCAGGAGACAGCCGAAGCTGACCTGAAGAGCCAGGGCCCCAACACCAGCCTCGTGGGTGGGTTGGTTGACAAGGTCCGAGACATCATCGATCCGTCTGAAGGTCGAGACGACGGCTATGAGGACCGGATCGAGGAGGGACGGAACGACGATGAGGACGATGAGCAGGCTCCCCTCCGACCTCTACCCCGTTGAACAGGAGAGGGCTGCGGAGAGCCTTCCCGTTGAACGGCTCGCCCCTCGATTCGTCTAGGATGCGCACCATGTTCAGAATGCCCAGACCATTCCGCCACGCCACGGTTCTCGCCGTCCTCCTGGTCGTGGTCCTCTCCCCCACCGCCGCCGCGCACGAGCCTTCCTCTCCGCTTTTCCCCGAGATCGAGCCGTACGACTCCGGATATCTGCGGGTCAGCGAGATCCATGAGCTCTATTACGAGCAGTCCGGCAACCCGGAAGGGAAGCCGGTTTTCTTTCTCCATGGCGGCCCAGGCAGCAGCGCCTCGCCGGCAGCCCGCCGTTTTTACGATCCGAAGAAGTTCCGCATCATCCTGCACGACCAGCGGGGAGCCGGCCGCAGCCGCCCGTTCGCCGAGCTGCGCGAGAACACCACGCAGAACCTGGTCGAGGACATCGAGCGGCTGCGCCGGCATCTGAAGATCGACGACAAGATCCTGCTCGTCGGCGGCTCCTGGGGCTCGACGCTCGCCCTCGCTTATGCCGAGGCCCATCCCGGGCGCGTGGCCGGCATGGTCCTGCGCGGGATCTATCTGGGGACGCCGGAGGAGATGGAATCCTTCTACGGTCACGGCGTGGCCGCCTACTTCCCCGAGGTCTCGGAGAGGCTCTGGAGCCAGGTCCCGGAAATGCCGGGCAAGACCCGGCCGCAGCGGCTGCTCGCGATGCTGGAGAGCCCGGACCCCGAGGTGCGCAAGAAGATCGCCAAGGCCTGGGCCGCCTACGAATTCAAGGTGGCCTTCCTGCAGCGCTCCGACGAGGACGTCGAGGCGGAATTCGCCACGATGGACCCGACCGCCTTCTCGCGCATCGAAAACCACTACATGGCCAAGGACTGCTTCCTGGAGCCCAACCAGCTCCTGCGCGACGCGCCCAAGATCAAGGACATCCCGGTCGTCCTGATCAATGGGCGCTACGACGTGATCTGTCCGCCGAAGACGGCGTACAAGCTGCACCAGGCGCTGCCGAAATCGCAGCTCTGGATCGTCGAAGCCGCGGGCCATGCGGGCGCCGAGCCGGGCATCCAGGAGGCGATCGTGCGGGCGGTGAAGACGTTCGAGTAACGGCCATGGCCGAGCCCGCCATCCCTCTGGGTCCCTTCCGGCTGGCGCGGCGGATCGGCCACGGCGGCATGGCGGAGGTGTGGAGCGGAGCGCATGCCGCCCAGGGGGTGCCGGTGGCGGTCAAGGTGATGACCGGCGAGCGCTTCCGCCAGCCGCAATACCGCGCGATGTTCCGCAACGAGGTCCAGTCCGTGGCGAGCCTCGACCATCCGGGCGTCGTCCTCGTCTACGACCATGGCGAGGTCGGCCCCGAAGCCGAAGAGGCGTCGCTCGGTCTGCTGCAGGCCGGCAGCCCGTTCCTCGCCATGGAGCTGGCCGGCGGCGGCACCGTGGAAGACCTCTATCCCGACGGGCTGGATTGGAGCGCGCTGCGCGCCGTCCTTCTCGCCGTGCTCGACGCCCTGGCCCACGCGCATGCCCGCGGCGTCATCCACCGGGATCTCAAGCCGACCAACGTCCTCGCGTTCCTGTCCAATCCCGGCAGCGGCAGCGAAGGCCCGCCCCGGTTCAAGCTCGCCGATTTCGGGCTCGCCCACGCCTTCGAGCTGCCGGCCCGCCCGGAGTCCACCCAGGTCGTGGTCGGCACGCCGAGCTACATGGCTCCCGAGCAGCTCCGCGGCGAGTGGCGCGACCTCGGCCCCTGGACGGACCTGTACAGCCTAGGATGCATGGCCTGGAGCCTCGCCACCAGCCGGCCTCCGTTCGAAGGCATGCTGTTGGAGCTGGTCCGCCGTCACCTGGAAGATCCGCCGCCCGCGCTCGTCCCGCTCCACCCGGTGCCCGCGGGCTTCGAGAGCTGGTTGCGCCGTCTCCTCGAAAAGGACCCCGGCCGCCGCTTCACGCGAGCGGCCGACGCCGCGTGGTCGCTCCTCCTGCTGGACGGTCCGGACGAGGCTTCCGGAGCTGCCGCGGCCCGCCCGGTGGATCGCACGGCCTTCGCGACCTTGCCGACCCTGGCGATCCTCTGCCAGGAGCTTCCCGAGCCGGCGGCCTCTCTACCTGCCGTGCTCGGCGAGCCGCCGGCGCCGCTCGTCTCCCCTCCCCTGCCCGCCACCTGGGACGACCCGGGGGAGAGCCCGCGCTCGCGCCATCTGACCGGCGCCGGCCTCGGGCTGTGGGGTCTGCGGACGATCCCCTTCGTCGGCCGGCGCGGCGAGCGGACCCTTCTCTGGCAAGCTCTCGCCGAAGTCCACGCCCAGGGCCGGCCCCGCGCCGTCGCGCTGGTCGGCGCCGCGGGCAACGGCAAGACCCGTCTCGCCGAGTGGATCGCCGAACGGGCGCACGAGGTGGGCGGCGCCACCGTGCTCCGCGCGGCGCACGCTCCCGATCCCGGACCGGCGGACGGCCTGGCCCGCATGCTCGCCCGTCATCTGCGGTGCGTCGGGCTGTCGCGCGCCGAGGTCCTCGCCCGCGCCGAGCATCTGCTGCGGGCGGCCGGTGTCGAGGAAGAGAGTGAATGGATCGGCCTGACGGACCTGATGGCGCCCGGCGCCGCGGAAGGGGACGGCGAGATGCCGGCGGCCCGCCCGCAGAGCGCCCGCGAGCGGTTCGAGCTGCTCGATCGCCACTTCCGGCGCCTCGCGCGGGAGCGGCCTCTCCTCGTCCTGCTCGACGACGTCCAGTGGGGCTCCGAGGCGATCGCCTTCACCCGTTCGGTCCTGGAGCGCCGGAACGATCCGCTCCCCGTCCTCTTCCTGCTGACGGCCCGCGGCGAGGCGCTCGCCGAGCGGCCGGTGGAATCCGCGGCTCTCGCCGGGCTCGTCCGGATGGACGGCGCCTCGGAGGTCGAGATCCCGCCCCTCTCGTCCACCGAGCGGACGGACCTGATCGGAGAGCTCCTGGGCCTGGCCGGCGATCTCGCCGAGCTCGTCGACCAGCGCACCGGCGGCAACCCCCTGTTCGCCGTCCAGCTCGTCGGCGACTGGGTCCAGCGGGGCCTCCTGGAAGCCGCCGGCGCCGGCTTCGTGCTGCGCCCCGGCGCCACGGTCTGGCTGCCCGACGATCTCCACCAGGTCTGGTCGGACCGGGTGGAGCGCCTTCTGGAGAAGCTGCCCGCAGGCGCGCGATCGGCCCTGGAGATTGCCGCCACCCTGGGGACCGCGGTCGACCGCCGGGAGCACCAGGGCGCCTGCCAGGCCGCCGGTCTGGCGCCGCCGCCGGAGCTCGCCGAGAGCCTGGTGGCGAACCGCCTCGCGGTGCGGACGGAAGAGGGCTGGACGTTCGTGCACGCCATGCTGCGCGAGAGTGTGGAGCGCCTGGCGCGCGAGGCCGGGCGCGGACCGGCGCATCACCGCGCCTGCGCCGCCTTTCTCGCGGACCGCGAGACGGCCGGCGAGCGCGGGGTGGCGGAGCGCCTGGGCCGCCATCTCGTGCAGGCCGGCGATCTCGAAGCCGCCCTGGGACCGCTGCTCCGCGGGGCACGCGAGCGGCGCGAGAGGAGCGACTACCGGGGCGCGCAGGCCCTCCTCCACCAGCGCGACGAGATCCTCGACACGCTCGGCGCCGCCGAGGACGACGCGCGCCGCGGCGAAGGCTGGGTGCTGCGCGCCCGCATCCACCTGCACCAGGGCACGCTCGGCGAGGTCTTCCGCTGGGCCGAGCGCGCCGAGGCCGCGACGGCCGGCCTGGGCTGGACCGAAACCCGCGCCGAGGCCGTCCGCCTGCTGGGAGACGCGGCCCGCCGGCGCGGCGACCTCGACCGCGCGGCGGAGCTCTACGAGCGCTGCGCCGCTCTGGGGGGAGCCACGAACGGCGCCGCCGCGAGCCTCTGGGGGCTGGGCGACCTGGCGCGGCAGCGCGGCGGCCTGGAGCGCGCCCGCGGCCTGTTCGCCCGCTCCCAGGCCCTGTTCCTGGAGCTGGGCGATCCGCATGGAATGGCCGATCATCTGATCGGTTTGGGCGACGTGGCCCGCCACACCGGCGACTTCGCCACGGCCCGCCGCTCCTACGAGGAGGCCCGAGCGCGCTTCGAAGAGCTCGGCAACCGCTACGGCGTCTCCCGCGGCATCAACGGCCTGGGAGAGATCGCCCGGCTGAGCGGCGACCTGCCGGGCGCGGACCGCCTGTACCAGGGCGCCGCGTCGATCCTCGCCAGCCTGCGCTCGGCCGACGAGGTCTTCCCCCGCTTCAACCGCGCCCTGGTCGCCCTGGCGCTGGGGGATATGGCGAGGGCCGCGGGGATTCTCGAAGAGTGCCAGGTGCGTCTGGAGGAGATGGGCTGGGGCGGCCTCCTCGCCTGCGTCCATCTGGCCCGGCTGCCCTGCCTGGCGAAGAGCCGGGACTGGAGCGCCTGGGATGGCGCCTTCGCCCTCGGCGCCGCCGCGGTGCGCAGCGCCCGGCTGGTCGACCCGGACATTCCCTGGATCGCCGAGCTCGCCGCCCGGACCGCCGAAGCCGCCGGCCAGGAAGCGCGAGCCCGTGCCGCGCGGGAGCTGGCGACCGAGCAGCGGCAAGGGCTCTAGCCACCCCCTACTCCTTCCGCAATGCCTCCAGCGTCCGAGCCGGGAAAGTGCTCCAGGGGATCGATGCTAGACTTCATGACATGAAGGACGAGATCGAACAAGAGACCGAGCAAGAGACCGAACAAGAGCAAGAACACGACAGCCCGTTTCATGCGGAAGCGATGCACCTCATGGAGCTGATTCGCTTCCTGGCGCGCACTCTGGGGCTCAACAACGCCAAGCTCGCGCGCCGCGCCAAGGTCCCTCTGGCGACCCTGGTGAGGTACTTCAAGGGCGAGGGCGAGCCCAAGCTCGAATTCCTGCTCTCGATGGTGCGCACGCTCGGTCTCGACGTGCGGGAGTTCTTCGAGCTGGCCTATCCGGCCCCGGAAGGTCCCAGCGCATCGCGGCTCAAGATCGACCGCATCCTGCAGCAGATCCAGCCCGGCCGGGTCGTCCAGCCGCCCGCCCCGCCCAAGGCGGGGTCTCCCGCCTACATCAGCCGCGAGGAGATGGGACGGATGCTGGAGGACCTCCGCCGGGACATGCGGGAGCTGATCGCGACGGGATCACCGGCCGCTCCGGCGCGGCGCGGCAAAGCCAAGGGAGCCAGCTGAGGTACCTCTGGGCTGGGCTTCTCGCCTTTGCGTTCCCCGTAGGGCTGCTGGCTTTCACCCTCGTCGTCGGCCACTCGGGCAGCCCCGCCGGAATGATGCGCGTCGGGGTGGGCGGGCAGGCGGGCTTCGACGGGCAGTTCTTTCTACGGCTCGCTCAAGATCCGCTGGTGGGCCCGGCGACCGCGGGGGCTCTCGACGCGCCGATGCTCCGCGCGCGGCGGATCGGGCTTCCGGTGGCGGGGTGGATCCTCGCTCCGCTCGCCGGCAGTCCCGCAGCAGGCCTCCTCCTGGCCGAGATCGCCTTGCTCGCGCTCCTGATCGCGGAGGTCCAGCAAGGCGCGTGCGCCTGGAAGCTCTCGCCGTTCGCAGTCCTGGCGGTTCCGCTCGCTCTTCCCTTCGCCCTGTCTCTCGGGCTCGTGACGGCGGAGATCGGGGTGGCCGCGTTCGTTCTCCTGGCGGCCAACGCCGCTCGTCTCCGGACGCTCCCCGTGATGATCGGGGCTCTCGCGGCGGCCTGCCTCTTCAAGGAAGCCGGGGTCCTGGCGGTGCTGGCCTTTGCCTGCGCCTCGTTTCTCCAGGGCCGGAGGCGGGAAGGGCTCCTCACGCTCACCGCGCTTCTCCCTTTCGCCGGGTGGCACGTGGTCCTGTCGGTGCGCCTGGGGGACGGCGCCGGGCTCCATGGATTGCTCACGAATGTTTCGGTCCCGGGAGCCGGCGTGTCCCGAGGGATGGTCGAGCAGCTGGCGGCCCTCCATTCCGGCCCGGCGGAGCTGAAAGCCGCCGGCCTGCTCGCGGCAATGCTCTGGTACGTGGCGGGAAGCGTCCTCGCCCTCCTGCTTCTGCGGGGAGGCCCCACCCCGGGACGCCTCCTGTCTTTGGCCGGTGCTCTTCTTGTCCTGACCCTCTCCTCCGGCGGTCCCGCTCAGGCGTACAACGAGGTCTTCAACTTCGGACGCCAGCTCTTCCTTCTCCCCGCCGGTCTCCTGGCCGTGCTTTTCGAAGAGACCTCGTCCCTCTCGGGCCGCCTGCGCGGAGCGCTGCTCACCTGGTTCGCGGCCGGCACTCTCCTGGGGGTGGGCTGGTTCCTCCAGGAGTCAGTCCTGCCAGCTATCCAGGAGCTCGCCCAATCGGCCGAGGCCTTCTTGCAGGTTGGCCGCTGATCCGCCGAAGCCGAGGCGGACGTGCCGGGGATGACCGAAGCAGCTGCCGGGGACGAGGAGCACTTTCTTCTCCTGCGCCAGCCGGTGGCAGAGGACCTCGACGTCCAAGTCCGGCAGGAGGCGTGGGAAGACGCAGACGCCGCCTCGCGGCGGCACCCACTGGAAGTGCTCCTCGTGATCGGCGAGCCAGCCGCGCACGATGTCCAGGTTGCTCCGCGCCTGCGCCCGGCGCGGTTCGATCAGTACCTCCGCGTTGGAGACCGCCGCGGACGCGATGGTCTCGACCAGGGGGGATAGGTGGAGGGTGATGTAGTCGCGCCACCGGATGCAGCGCTCCAGGACCTCCGGCGCCGCGATGCACCAGCCGACCCGCAGGCCGGGCAGCCCGAAGCACTTCGAGAGCGTGCCCATGGAGATGGCTCTCTCGGAGAATGCCGTGGGATCCGGAAGCGGGGGCCGGTCGTAGGTGATCTCGCCGAACGCGTTGTCCCAGACCAGATAGGCCCCCGAGCGGGTGACGATGTCCACCAGCGCGCGCTGCTCCTCCGGCGTGAGCGACGCTCCCGTGGGGTTCTGGGGGAAGTTGACCACCACCATGCGGGTGCCCGGCTCCAGGAGCCGCTCGAGCTCGCCGAGGTCGGCCGCGAAACCCTGCTCGAAGCACAGGGGCCACTTCTGCAAGCGGCACCCCTTCGCCTCCGCGATCGCGAAGAGCTGCGGATAGATGGGATCGGCGACGATCACGTGATCGCCCGGCTCCAGGAGGGCGTTCATCAAGAGGAAGTTGGCCTCGCTGGAGCCATGGGTGGCCATCACGCGCTCGCTCGCTCCGCCGGCCCAGCGGTCCGCGATGGCCTGCCGCAGGTTGGAGCCGCCCAGGGTCTGGCTGTCGTGGAAGACGATGCGGTCCAGGTCTTCCCAGGCGATCCCCAGGAGCTGCCGGATCTCGGCCATCGAGAAGTCCTGCACTCCGCTGCTGCCGATGTCGATCTCGGCGGCGAAGTAGTAATCCCGCATCCAATCTTCGAGAAGAGCTGGCGGCATCTGCATGTCGGCGAAGCGTCCTTTCCTCAAGTCCTCAAACGATGATGCGCGAGTCCGCGGCGCTCCGTGAGGTGCGCGACTTGCGCAAGTCTCTCACGATGTTGATGCGCTTGATCCACCGGTCGGTTCCATCGAAGCGCGCTTTGAAGGGCTTTCTGCCGTGGACGCATTTGAAGTTGTCGATGAAGCAGAAGTCTCCCGCCTGGAGGACCAGGTCGCCGATGCGCTGGTCGATGACCGCGATCAGGGCGTCGAGCGCCGCCTGGGCGCGCTCGTTGTCGCGGATGGGATCCATGAAGTAGGGGTCGATCCGGATGTAGGGCGAGCGCCGGTCGCCGCCGAGGATGGCGATCTTTTCGGGCTCGGCGTTCATCTTCTCGATGTGCTCGTAGGAGGACACCAGCTCACCCTCCACCTGGGTCGGGTTCGACCGGTTCTTCTGCAGGTGGGACTCGTCCGGCCGGATCGTGAAGTGCGGCTCGTACAGGAGGTCGAGCTGCTCCTCGCTGAGCGGCAGGTCTCCGACGGTCGCGTAGGTGGTCGCCACTCCATCGGGATTGCGCAAGCACATCATGCCGAGATAATCGCCGCGGTAGGGATGGAACGCGTCTTCCGTGTGCCACCAGAGAGGCTGCTCGCTGCCGCTGCCGAGCTGCTCCGCCTTATGTTCCTTGATCGGCAGGATGTCGTGCACCACATAGCCGTCCTGCTGGGTGGCCCAGCCGATGCAATCGCCGAGCAGCGAGCCGAGGAGAACGAGGAGGACCTCCTCTTCGATCACCCTGGACCTGCCCTGCTTGTTCTTCCAGTGCGCCGGCGTGGGGCCGATCCGGCCATGCTCCATCGGATAACCGGAGACCATGCAGATCGCCCCGGCAGGCTCGTGCAGCTTGAAATCGGTCAAGTGCTTGCGGACACGCCGTGGCAGCTCGTGGGCATAGACGGCCGCGCTGCACTGAAAGCTCCCGTCCTCGACCGAATCGATCCCCGCGGCGACGTCCGCCACCAGGCTCTTGATTGAGTCGATCTCGCTTTTCTCCAGTGACAACCTCAACATCTCCATTCTCCTTTTGGCCTTGATCTCGCGGAGATCAAGAACCCGGCTCATATCAAACACTCTTACAACATGTCTTGAGTCGCCTGCTGGCGGATCAGCAACGATCGGGATGCCCGAAGCACGAGCTCAAGAGCGGTCAGCACGGCACGATGCAGCGGATACCGCCGTTCCGGCATCGCACTCTTAAGGTGCCGTTGATCGTCTGGAACGAGCCGGCGAGGCGTGAGCTGGCCGGTTCAGAGGAGGATCACTGCGAGCAGTGACATCCGGCGTTTATCTTCTGGAACGCCGCGGCGGCCGCCGCATTCTGGAGGGACAACCTGTATGCCTTCGGGAACGCTCCGGCCTCCTCCAGCGCTTTGCAGAGCGGGAAAGGAGCATCGAAGCTGCCCCCCTCTTCGCGCGCCCAGGCACGGCAGGCTCCCTTGCATTGATACTTCCAAACGCAATCACCACAAATTCCCGCGAGGTCTTCGGCCGCCAGGTAGCGGCTCCGCAGCTGATCCATCCGGGTCTTCTCCCAGATACCCTTGAGATGGAAGCCCTCCTCCCGCACGTTGCCGAAGCGCAGGTTTTCGTTCTCCCGCGACACCGCGCAGATCGTCACGTCGCCGTTCGGCAGAATTCCCAGGAGCGGAAACTGACAGGTGGAGGCGGACTGGACCCGGCCTTTCTTGAGGACCAGGGGCAGATAGCGGGGAGGGACGACCGCCGGCGGAACCTTGATCACGGTGCGGCCGGAAAATCCCGGCTCGGCGCGCTGAATGAGCCCGAAAACGGCGGAAATGTCCTCGGGGCGCAATCCGAGCTCCTGCGTCAGCCCGGCCCCGCGGCCGACCGGGTTCAGGAAGGCCCACTGGACCGCACCGCAGGCGGGAGAGAGCTCCTCGGCCAGGGCATAGAGCTCCGGGACGGTGCCGAAGCTCTCCCGGTTCAGCACGCACTGCAGGTTGAAGCGGATTCCGTTCTCGCAGAGGAGGCGCAGGCCGGCGACCGTCCGGTCGAAGCTCCGCGGACCGCGCAGCCTGTCATGGGTCTCCCGCGTGCCGCCGTCGAGGCTGACCGTCATGCCGAGCAGGCCTTGCGCCTGCATCTCCCTGGCCAGCTCGAAAAAACCGGGAGGATAGAGGATGCCGTTGGTTTCGAGCCCCGCCGCGATCCCCTGCTCCGCCAGCGCGCGCAGGATCGGCAGGGCGTCGGGGCGGATCAGGAACTCGCCGCCGGTCAGGAGCACGGCGCGCACCTGGAGCTCCGCCATCTGCTCGACGACGCGCAGGCACTCGTCCGTGTCGAGGTCGCCGGAGGTGTCCACCCAGGGGGAGGAGCCGACGGAGCAATGCGCGCAGGCGAGGTTGCAGCGAAAGGACAGATACCAGTAGACCGTGGGCCGGAAGCGCCGCTGCTCCTCTTCGAGGATGCGGAACCGATGGGCTTTGTCGCGGAGCGCGGTACCTATCCCTGGCCGGTCCACGTCACGACTCCCTTTCTCGCACCTTCGGCGAGAAAGATTTCGATGTGTTGAAGAACCTCGGGCTCCCGGGCTCCCCGGAATTCCCGCACGATCTGCCGGGCGATCGCCGCCAGATTCCGGCTCCCATCGGCCAGCTCCACGATCCGCTTGCCGACCCGGTTCGTGATCAGCATCTGTCCGGTCAAAGGGTTGAGCAACGAGGGCGCTTCCTCGTCGTCGTTGACGATCAGCACGTCCAGTCGTTTCGGATTACCAGGCTGCAAGCTCATTCGCGGAATCCTGCCACACCGAGATCCATTGTCCGGGTTAATCGTCCGGATTAATCGTCCGGATTAATAATCGTTCCAATCCGACTTCGGCCAGATCTCGGCGCTGCCGCCGGTGATACAGATCAACGTCTGGCCTCCGGAGACGCCTTCGAGGTCATCGAGATCGATGAGAGAAGGCTCCTCGTAATCGTAGGCCTGCTCTCCCGGCAGATCCTCTCCGTCCCGTTCGTCCTCGATCACTTCATCCTCCTGACCTGATCCAGCTGATCGCATTCCATCCTGGAATGATCAGTGGAGGCAGAGCACCCGTCAGCCAACTCCCGGCTTCTCGTTTGGTGCAGACCGCCCTGGTGCCTGGTTGACAAGGGGTGACTGGCTCCTGTAGGCTAGCAGTAGGGACTCAAAGATGCAAGCCCTTTTCTTTCTCTACTGAAATCCTAGGCTCTCGCCGCCGTCGATCGTCAGGACGGCCCCGTGGATGTGCGTCGCGAGAGGCGATGCGAGGAACAGCGCGAACAAAGCCACGTCGCGTGGCGTGCCCAGTCGTCCCACCGGAATCTTCTTCAGCAAACCCAGCTTCTCCCGAGTCCGCGCCTCCGGATGGCGGTCGTAATGCTCCTGCATGAGCCCCGTCCCGGCGATCGAGCCCGGGCTCAGGCAGTTGATCCGGATGTTGAAGCGGCCGATCTGCCGCGCCAGACCGCGGGTCAGGGCAATGACTCCCGCCTTGGCCGCGCCGTACGCCGTATAGTAAGCCGATCCGGTCTCCGCCGTCATCGAGGCCACGTTCAAAATCGAGCCTCCCCCCCGTTCCCGCATCCGCGGGATGGCGTGCTTGCACGCGAAGAACACCGATTTCAGGTCGACTCCCAGGACGCGGTCGAGATCCGCCTGCTCCAGGTTCTCGATGGTGGTCTGCCGGCCGACGATTCCGGCATTGTTCACGAGGACATCGAGCCTCTGCCAGCGCTGCGCGGCGGCCTGAACGGTCGCGGCCACCTGGCTCTCGTCGGCCACGTCGCAGAGCAGGAGCTCGATCTCGTATCCCCGCGCCCGCAGATCCGCCGCCGTCTGCTCTCCGGCGGGCACGTCGAAATCGGCCAGCACCAAGCGGTAGCCGGCCTCGCCGAAGACCTCCGCGACCCCGCGCCCGATCCCCGAGGCGCCGCCGGTGATCAGGACGACCGCTCCGTCCGCCCGCAGGCTGAAGCCGCTCATGAGGCAAACTGTAACCCCGCGAACTGGATCAGCGGATCCTGGCGCAGCTCCCAGAGGGCCACGGCGTTGTTCAGCCTCTGGTACAGGCCGCCGAAGTGCAGGCCGATGATCTTGTGGGTCTCCAGGTCGACCACGGGCGAGCCGCTGTTGCCGCCCAAGGTCGAGCAGTCGTGGGTGAAGAGGTTCTGGCCGGTCAGATATCGCATGAAGCCCCCGGGCTGGAGCCGCTTCACGTTGTAGACGTTCGAGAACAGGCGCTGCATGGGCTCGGGATCGTTGCGCCGGCCGTCCCAGGCCGGATAGCCCACGACGTAGAGGTTGCGCCCGGGGAGCCGGTCGACCGGCCCGGGACCGGACGACAGGGGGAGCGGCTCGGGCAAGCCGCTCGCCGGCTCGAGGCGGAACAGCGCCATGTCGTACTTGCCGTGGATGCCGATCAGTCCCTTGATCCGGAACTCTGAGCTGTGCATCCCCATGAACTCCTCGCGGAAGTCGATCCGTGCCCGCATGCCCGGCGTGATTCCCCAGCGGCCGTTGCCGCGCGGCGAGGTGAACTCCATCGCCACGTGCCGGTTGGTCATCAGCACATCGCGCGCCACCAGGAAGCCGGTGCCGATCCACTCCAGGTTCGGATGCCCCTCGACCTCGACGCGGCCGACGCTCTGGATGGTCTTCTGGATCGCGTCGCGGTTCTCTTCGAGGACGCTCCAGTCGGCGGGCGCCGCGGCGAAGCGGCCCTCCTGGATGAGCAGCGCCGGACGCCCCACGAGGAGGACGATCGCCTCCATCCCGAACTGCTCCTCGGCCGAGAGCTGAGCCCCGGGCCCCTCCTGGAGGACCCGATCGATGCCGCGCTGTCCCGCCTCGATCGTGGCCTCCCGCTGCGTCTGAAGGGCGTCCTCCACGGCGTCCTGCCGTGGCGGCTCGGCGGCCTGCGGGGACGGAATACTCTCCAGACCTCCCTCCATCCCGATCTCGGCCATGCTCTCGGTGGCGTCCACGGCGGGAGCGCCCGCGCCGGGGAGGGTCCCCTGCAGCAGCTCCTGCGCCGACGTGGTGCGCAGAATCTCCTGGACACGCTCCAGGTCCGGCAGCAGCCGGCGAGTCCGTTCGACCGTCTCGGATGTGCTCACGGTGTGTCCTCCTTCCATCTGTTGAATGCTCCGGACCCGTGCGAGCGCAGGGGCCGGCGCGACGTCTCCCAGGTCCGCGTCGTCCAGCTCGAACCAGGGCAAGCCGAGGGCGGCGGCGAGCTCGGCGGTGATCGGCGTGGGAGGCGCGGGCTCGCCGGTCAGTGCCTCCCAGTCACGGGCATGGACCAGCCGGACGCGCAATGCGGCCGCGGGCTCCGCCTCCCAGGTCTCGATCCCATACGGGTCCGGATAGATCTTCTGCCGCATGGTCCCACCCGCGCCGAGCCCCATCTCCGCCGGCCCGCCCGCCGCGAATCCCACGGATTCGAGCCCCATGGATTCGAGGGTCATTTCGCTGTCCGGCTCCTCCGGCGGCGGCGCATCGGGGAAGCGGCCCGGCTTCGGCTCGTAGACGAGGATCTGGAGGCCGCCGACCTTCTCTTCGCCGGTGACCTGGGCCTCGATCGTGTGCCCCCGCCCGAGCGGCACGGCCACGAACTGGCGGATGGAGCCCCGGCCGCTGTTGATCCCGTCGAGCCACGGCTGCGGTGGGCAGACCAGATAATTTGGAGGATCGGTCCGCAGCCGGTCATCCCACGCCTCGCCGGAGACCGCGTCGATCCCGCCGGCGCCGACCCGCACAACGGAGGGCTTCCAGCTCTCGCCGGAGAAGACCAGGAAGAGCGCCTCGCGGTCATGGAGCGGCAGCACGAGGTCGTCCGCCCCCCAGCCGGCCGGGACGCGCTCCCCTAACTCGGACACGCGCCGCGACGGCAGCTCGCCGAGGCCCGGGGGGAGCGGATGCTGCTGCCCGTCGTCGGGAAGACGGAGGGTGCGCTGGAAGCCGATCTTCACCGGGGCGTCCTCGCGATCCAGGCGGTCCAGGGTCATCCTCAGAATCCAATGCCCGCTGCGCGCAGCAGGGGATCGTCCGCGAGCTGCCAGAGCGCCACCGCGAGATTCGCGTGGCGGTGGAATCCGGCATAGTGGAGACCCACCACGCGGTTGGTCTCCAGATCGACCACCGGCGAGCCGGAGTTGCCGCCGAGCGTCGAGCAGTCGTGCAGAAGCGTCCCCTCGCCGGACAGGACCGACATCACCTGCCCGGGCTGGAGGCGCTTGACCCCGAAGATTCCCTGGAACAGCCGGTACTGGAGGAGGCGCTCCGGCGCGCGGTCGTCGCGCTCCGGATGTCCGGCCACGAAGACCTTCCGCCCCTCCTCGATTCCCCCGCCGTCCGCGGCGATAGAGAGCGGAGGCGGGAGCTGCGCCGCGCCGCCGCGGCTCCTGCCGGCCACCGGCACCAGGGCCAGGTCGTGCACCGGATGGACGAGGATCTCCGCATCCTCCGGCACGTCGAAGATCCGCCCCTCGTCCTCCTCCATGTCGAGCTCCCGGCCGAAGTCGATCCGCGCCGTCATCCCGTCCTGGATCCGCCAGCGAGTCCCTGCGGCCTGATTTGCGAAGCACTGCACCACATGCCGATTCGTCACGACGATTCCCGGCGCCGCGACCCAGGCGGTGCCAGCCCAGGAGAGCGCCGGATGCCCCGTCATCTCGACGCGGCCGACTGAGCGCAACGCGGTCTCGATATCCGAGCGATAGATCCGGTCGAGGTCCGCCCAGACCGGCGGCGGCTCGGCGAACCGGTCCCCCTGCACCAGGATCGCCGGCCGCGAGGTGAAGGCCAGGAGCGCCTGGACCCCGACCTCCTCCTCCGGCCGGAGGCGGACCTCCATGCCCCGGCACTGCCGGAGCGCCTCGACCGCCCGCCGGGTGAAGTCGAGCAGCTCCGCGCGCTCGCGCTGCAGCTCGGCCGTGATCTCCTGACCCGTTCCAAAAACGTTCGGACCGATCAGCGCCCGCACCTTCGCCAGCTTCGGCAAGGCCTCTCCGGTATCGGCGCGGAGCTGCTCCGCGAGCAGGTCCAGGTCAGGCAGGATCTCGGCGGCGTGCTCTCCCAGGCTCCGGTCTTCGGGATCGTGCAACGGTTCCGGGCTCATCGTCCTCGTCGGTCTCCTCTCACGTTTTCGGCTGCGGGATCTCCAGGTGGTACCCAGGATCGTTCGGCGGAATCAGGAACTTCGCCACCCGCGGCTCCGCGCGCACCGCCTTCTCGAAGGCCGCCTGGTTCGCCACCGAGCTCGGCGCCACGTCGAAGACGTTGAGCACCTTGGGATCGGAGGCGTGCCTCGAGACGCGGGTCGGGCCGATCCGCAGAATCTCCTGCATCATCAGCTCGCGGATGGCCGTCGCGGGCTTCCCCGCCGCCTTCGCCTGCCGGTAGACCTCGATCACCTGGTCGCCCGAGGGGCCGTACAGCTTCTTCTGGTGCGCGACGCCGAACTTCTCGAGGTTCTGGAACATCACGCGCGCCTGCTCCGAGGCGTTGCGCGACGTGCTGGTGATCACGACGCGGCTCAGCCCGGCCTTCTGCAGGATGCTGGTCAGCACCTGGCGGGAGAAGGGAGTCACGCTCTCTTGCTTCGCGTTGGGGCCGAAGGCGATCGAGACGCCGGCCGGCGTCTCGAGACTGCCAAGCTCGGGCACGAACGCCCCGTCGCCCAACTCGTCTGGAGCCAGCTCGGCGGCTCTCTCGAAGGCGTCCACCACGTCGAAGGGGGAATCGAAGACCTCTTCTTCTTCCTCCTCCGCCGCCTCCGCCACACCCTCCTCCCCAGGGACGAACCCGAGACCGCCTCCCCCGCCAGCCGCCGCTCCACCGGCCACCGCCACGGCCTCCGCGCCGCCGGGAACCGCGTTGTCCGGCGTCAGCGCCTCGGCCTTGGAGAAGGAGAACGGGATGTCGTCACGGCCGAGGACGCGGCGCAGCAGGCTGTCGAGCGTCAGCGCGTCGTCGTCGAAGCCGCCGTGCGTGAGCGAGGCGGTCCGGCTGCGCGGGGGCGCCGCCGCCGGAGTCTTCGACCAGACCACCTCGCCCATGGACGCCGCGCCGGCCGGCGCTCCGGCGAGACCGAAGAGGCCGCGCAGCTTCGGATCGGCCCGCAGGCTGATCTCAAGGCCGAGGATCGGCTCCTCCTTCTTCGGCTCCAGCGCGTAATAAATCAGGTAGAGCAGGGATTTCTGGTAGACCCGGACGCAGGTGTCGTCCAGCTCGCGGAGCTTCGACATGGTGAACACCGGCGTGCGGCGCACGTACCGGTTCGGCCCCAGGAGGGGCGCCAGGAGCCGGTGGAACTCGTCGACGCGGATCGCCGGAGCGAGCAGGAAAAGGTTCTCGAACGCCGGCACGCCCGCCTGCTTCGCGGCGTTCAGGAACGAGCCGTGGAAGATGGAGCCGGCGCTGTGCCCCACCGCATGCAGCTCCACGGCGCCCGGATGGCGCGCGCAGAAGCCGGAGAGCTTGCGGGCCGCCAGCGTCGATCCGCCCTCGGGACCGGCGGCGATCACGGCGCTCTCCTTCATGTCACCCCAGACCTCGACCCCGCCGAGCGCCCGGGCGAGCGTCTCGACCCGCCGGTCCGTAAACTCAGTCGCGCGGTCCAGGATGCTCTCGGTCGTGACCGTCTCCGCGCTCCCGCCGATCACCCGGCCGAGCGCCTCGAAGAGCCCGGTCTCCCAGACGAAGAACAGCGGATAGACGCCGTTGCGGTTCCACCAGAGCACCTTGCGATAGGCCCCGAGCAGCCCGCCGCTCTCGTCGGTCAAGCCGCCGTGCGCCCAGATCACGATCCGCAGGGGATTGCCCAGCCCGTGCCCCGCCACGGCCCTCTCCAGATCCTCGTCGAAGATGCGCTCCAGATCGTCTTCCGTGGTCGAGAAGAGGCCGCCCGTGCTGAGCCGCCCCCGCGTCAGGTTGATGACGTGCGGACGCAGGGCCTCCTTGATCTCGGTCGTGACCGTCGGACCGCCGAAGATTCCCTCCTGGGCGGAGAAGGCGCCAACGTCGCTGCCGCTGATCTCCGGCGGCCCTTCCTTTTCATGAGGCTCCGCCCAGGCGGCCTCGCTCGCGGCGCCCTCCTCGCGCAGCAGGGAGACGATCAGGTCCTGAGTCTTCAGGTCCTGAATCTTCAGACCCTGAGCGCTCGGCTCCGCCGGCCCCGCGGCCACGGCCGGAGCCGATATGGCCGCAGCGGGGCCGCCGTCCTCCTCCCCCTCGTCGCCGAAAAGGATGACGCCCTCCTCCGCCGGGGCCGACTGATCCGAGGCGCCGGGAGGCTCGCCCTCTTCGCCGAAGAGGATCTCGGGCTCGCCGGAGGGACCAGCCCCGGCTGGCCCGGCTGGCCCCTCCGGTCCCACCGGCACGGACTCGAAGCCGAACCCCTCCTGTCCGGACACCGCGCGGGAGCGCCGGTCGTCGATGTCACGCAGCGTCTGCTCATAGGAGATGCCCGTGCCGGGGCACGACTTCTGGGCCATCTGGCGGTGGAAGCGGAGCGCGCTCGTGGGCAGGTCGAAGCGGTCGAGCACCAGCGCGCAGACCTTCAGCGCGGCTTCCTTCTGCGCGCCGTCGAACGGCTCCTTTCCCGTGTCGAAGTCGCCGATCATCTCGAACATGAACGGGCCGGCCGCGGACGTCCCGTTGTTCCCCGTGGCGCTCACCGGCGCCAGGTTCCAGCTCCGGCCGAGCCAGAGCCCTCCCTCGGGATCGATCGTCAGGTGCTGGGCGATGTCGCGCCACTTGTTCTGCACCGTATGGAAGCGCCACATTCCGACGATCGTCTCGTGCCCCTTGAACTGGGCGCGGTTCGGCCGCCAGGTGTGATGCATGTGGACGGCGTCGACGTTGCGGGTGAACGGGAACTCCTGCAACAGAGTCGCGAATTGCTCGATCGTGATCTTCCGAAACGGCGGCGGCATGCGGGGCCTCCTGAGGAAGGATTTCTCGAAGACTATCACCGGGCAGGACTCAAGAGAGATCTGACTCTCCGGAAACAGAGGCGGGTTGGGGCGGGGAAATGTTACGGGCGAGGGGGCCTGCCTTTTGCATAGTTTCTGCGCCGCTTTACCGGAGGTTTCATCAGTATGGCTCCCAGGATTGCCCGCGGTCAGAACAGTCCATCTTGGCGTCCCCTGCTCCTTCTCCTCTTTCTCGGTCTGCTTCCGGCCCTCGTGAACGCGCAGGTTCGGGACTGGTCCGCCACCTATGACAGCGGCTCCCCGGACCGGGTGGGGTGCACGGCCTGCGACGAGTCCTTTAAGCCCGTGACCGCGGATGCGAGTGGTAATTCCTGGATCACCGGCGGCACGTCGAATGGAACAAATTACGATGTCCTGACCGTCAAGTACGACGTCGATGGGGCCCAGAAGTGGGCTGTGACGTACGACGGCGGCGACGAGGACTCGGCCCTGGCCGCGGCCGTGGACGGCGCCGGGAACGTCTATGTGGCCGGCACCACCGATCGGATGACCTTCGACCTGGGCTTCGAGTCCATCCAGCCGCACGCCCTGCTGCTCAAATACAGCCCCGCCGGCACTCTCCTTTGGGAGCGGGTGTACCGGATCGGCGTCTGGTCGAAGGGATTTGCGCTGGCGGTGGACGGCGTGGGCAACGCGTATTTCGCGGTGCAAAATTACAGTACGGACGACTACTACTACGCGGAGCTCCTCAAGCTCTCGCCAACCGGAGCCAGCCTCGGGTCCGACACCGCCTTCTTCGGCTTCGACTACGAGGAGCAGGGTCCCACGGCTGTAGCGCTCGACGCCGCGGGCGCCGCCTACATGGTTGGCTGGCTCTACAAGCCGTCCGAGCCGGACGTGACGGACTACTTCGTCCTCCGCTTCGGCGGCTGGGCCGGGCTCTTCGACTCCGGCAACCAAGACGTGGCTTATGACGTGACGACCGACGGCGCGGGCCGGGTCTTCGTGACCGGCAACCGCGGGACGGTTGCGTTCAGCTCCACCGGCGCGCCGCTCTGGGCAGTCCCCTTCTCCGGCACCCCGCACGCGGTGGCGGCCGGCGACGGCGCTGTCTGGGTGACCGGCACCGACGCGCAGAATTTCCGGACCGCCCGCTACGACGCGGCGACCGGCGCCCAGGCGTGGTCCAAAACCTCGGGAGGCGCCGCGGCCGATACCGCCTATGCGCTGCGCGTCCTCGGCGGCGTCGTCTACGTGGCCGGGACCTCCTCGAACGGAACGAACGACGACGTGCTGACCGTCGGTCTCGACGCGGCCACCGGCGCCCAGGTCGGGCAGGACCGCTTCGATCTGGGAGGCACGGAGAAGGTCGCCGGCATGGCCGCGGCGGGCACCGGGTTCTGGGTCGCCGGGACCGCGGGCGCCGACACGCTGAACATCCGTTACGAAACCGCCCAGGCCGGCCCCGCCGTGAGCGCCCTCAGCCTCTCGCCCGCCACCTTCCCCGGCGGCTGCAAGAGCTCGAAGGGAACCGTCACCTTGAGCGCTCCGGCGCCGGCGGGAGGCGCGGTGGTCCTCCTCGCCAGCACGAACCCCGTGGCCACGATCCCCCCCAGCGTCACCGTGCCCGCCGGGCAGACCCGCGCCAGCTTCCCCATCACCGCTCCGGCCGTCTCGTCCGTCCAGACCGGAACCATCACCGCCACCTCCGGAGGCCAGAGCCGCAGCGCCACGCTCAAAGTGCGCCCCATCGGCGTCGCCTCCCTCGTCCTCTCCCCGAACCCGGTGACCGGACCCGGCCGAGTCGACGGCTCCGTTCTCCTCGAATGCGCCGCCGCTCCCGGCCCCATCACCGTCCAGCTCACCTCCAGCGACTCGACCGTCGCCTGGCCCAACGTGCCCTCCATCGTCATCCCCGCGGGCGCCGCCACCGGGCGCTTCACCCTCTCCACCGCCGACGTCGCGACGACCCGCTGGGTGAACGTGAAGGCGGCGGTGGACGGGGTGAGTCAGACGGTGCGGTTGGAGGTGCGGTAGAGGGAGGCCCTCACCCCAATTCGTAATAGACTTCCTTCCAAATGCGGGCCCCCCCCGCGCCTCGTCCTTTCCGGGACCTGAAAGGAGGTCGGATGACACTCTGGAAGCCGGACCCGACGTTCTATCCTTCCCCTCGCCTCGCAATGCAGGCACCGCCCGAGGGCCTCGCCTATGTCGCGGCGCTCAATCCCAACAAAGATGGACGGCCGGACGCCATGGCAGTCGTCGACGTGGCTCCCGGCTCCCCCACCTATGGGCAGCTCGTCGGCCGCGTCGACATGCCGAACGCCGGCGACGAGCTCCACCACTTCGGGTGGAACGCGTGCAGCTCGGCACTCTGTCCGTACGCGCCGCATCCGCACATCGAGCGGCGGTACCTCGTGGTGCCGGGGCTCCGCTCGTCGCGCATCCACATCCTCGACATCAAGCCCGACCCTCGCAAGCCGCAGATCGTCCGAGTGATCGAACCCGAGGAGATCTTCGGCCGCACCAAGTACTCCCGGTTCCACACGATCCATTGCGGCCCGGAGGGGATCTACATCAGCGCGCTGGGCAATCCCGACGGCGACGGGCCCGGCGGCATCTTCCTGCTCGATCACTTCTCCTTCGACGTGCTCGGGCAATGGGAAGTGGACCGCGGACCGCAATACTTCGCCTACGATTTCTGGTGGCATCTCAATCACGACACCATGATCACCAGCGAGTGGGGCACGCCGAAAATGATCGAGGACGGGCTCGTCCCCGAGCTTCTCCTCGGCGGCAAATACGGCCATCACCTCCACGTCTGGGACCTGCGGCGGCGCAAGCACCTCCAGGCGCTCGACCTCGGCGCGGAGCAGCAGATGGTCCTGGAGCTGCGCGGCGCGCACGATCCGACGAAAACCTATGGATTCGTCGGCGTCGTCGTGTCGCTCAAAGACCTGTCCTCCTCCATCTGGCTCTGGCACCGTGAAAACGGTAGCTGGAACATCCGCAAAGTGATCGAAATCCCGGCGGAGCCGGCCGACCCCGAAAACCTGCCGCCGTTGCTGCAAGGCTTCAAAGCCGTGCCGCCGCTCGTCAGCGACATCAACCTGTCGCTCGACGATCAATGGCTCTATGTCTCCTGCTGGGGCACGGGCGAAATGCGGCAATACGACGTCTCCGATCCGTTCAATCCCAAGCTCACCGGCTCGGTCCATCTCGGCGGCATCGTGCGCCAGACGCCTCACCCCAAAGGGCCTGGGGAACCGTTGAACGGCGGACCGCAGATGGTCGAGGTGAGCCGCGACGGGCGCCGCGTCTACTTCACCAACTCGCTCTACTACGCCTGGGATGAGCAGTTCTATCCCGCGGGGTTGCGGAGCTGGATGGTCAAGCTCGATGCCGATCCGGCCGGCGGTCTCAGCGTCGACCGTGACTTCTTCGTCGAGTTCGACGGATACCGCGCGCACCAGGTCCGCCTCGAAGGCGGAGATTGCTCGTCCGATACCTATTGCTATCCATGAGCGGTCTCTGGCCCTGGCTGACCCTCTTCGGGTTGGGAGCCTTCCACGGGATCAATCCCGGAATGGGATGGCTCTTTGCCGTCGCGTTGGGTCTCCAGGAGAGGAGCCGGCGGAAGGTCCTGGCGGCGCTGCCGCCCATCGCCGTGGGACATGCGCTCTCGATCGGAATCGTGGCCGCTCTCGTCTGGGCGGCGCAGGCGAGCCTGCCGGACCGTGCCTTGCGCTACGGGTCGGCCACGATTCTCTTCGGCTTCGGCCTCTACCGGCTCCTCCGCGCCCGGCATCCCACCTGGGTGGGCATGCGCGTCGGCTTCCGCGACCTGGTCCTCTGGTCCTTCCTGATGGCCTCGGCCCACGGCGCCGGCCTGATGCTGGTCCCGGTCCTGCTCGGCTGGTCGCAGGGCCACGACGGGCATCATGGCTCGCACACCGGCAGCCTCACCCCCCAGCAGATCATCGCCGCGCTCGATCCGCTGCGTTGGCTGGCGGCCGTCCTCGTCCACACCCTCGGCCACCTGCTGGTCGCGACCCTGATCGCCCTCCTCGTCTACGAAAAGCTCGGCCTCGCCCTGCTGCAACGCGCCTGGTTCAACCTCGACCTGCTCTGGGTGATCGCGTTGATGTTGAGCGGGGTGTTGATTCTGATCCTGTGATCAGAGCGGCCCCGTCACGTTCCCCCTCTCCCGGTAAAGCGAAGCTGAGATTGGAGCCGCCATGGACCTCAACGCTCAGCCCGACCTTTTCTCGCTGCCCTGGTATGAGAAGGCCATGTTCCTCTTTGCCCTGTTCTACCCGGTGATTGGCATTCTGGTGGCGCGCCGGCGCCTCGCGAGTGGACACGGCAGCGTCGTCGCTCTTGCGACCTTGCCGCTGACGGCAGGCGCGGTGGTCTTCTGGCTCGGGCTCTCCTCGGAGGGCTTTGTGGATGGCCTCGGCGAAGTCGTCAAGCCTCTCTTCGTGGCATGTCTCTCGACTCTCCTGGTGCTCGCCGGGAGCCTTCCGTATCGCACAGGAGGCGAGGAGAGGCCTCGAAGTACCCGCCTGACCTTGATCGTGATCGGGATGCCATTCGTGCTGGCGGCGGCGGGGTTGGTCTATGGATGTGTGCTCAGTTATGCGTCCTCGTTATCGATCTCGCTTGCGAGCACGGTGCTCGGGGCAGCTCTCGTCGGGCTCCACGTGCTCACCATCAGTCTCCGCGTGCTGCCTGAGAGCCGCGCCACCGCTGCGACCGTCTTCGCGCTGACCGTCCTCCTGGCCGTGGCCACCTGGCAGTTTAGCCAACGCTTTCAATTGGTTGAGTAGCCCTAACCCAGCGGCGAGTAAGGGAGTCCCGTGCGATTGAGTATTTCCCTCGCGACTTCAAGTGCACTCATCCGCTCGGTGTCGATCGGCTCGCCGAAATGTGGGTCCTCGTGCGCCGCAACGCACGCTTGTGCCTTGCGCAGGATCCACTCGCCATCGGTCCCGCTGACAATCGCTCCCCTGCGTTCCAGGCGCTCGATGATCGTGGGCATTCCCGCCCGGAGGCAGAAGACCCTCACGACCGAGTCGCGCGATGAGATCTTTGACACAATCTCATCGAAGTATTCGCGACGGCTGAAGGCCATCGGCACGAGAACCGGGTCGCGAGCCATCGCTCGCAAGAGTCCCACTCCGGCGGCCGCCGACTTGCGCCACAAGTCGATGTCTTGGAAATCGTCGGTCCCCCTGCCGCGCAGGCGCATCGAGCCAGGGAGACGCCGCAGTACCCAGCCTACCACCTCGGGATCATAGATCATGCTGCCTGGCACGGCTCGACGGAGCAGCCGCGCAACCGTCGTCTTGCCGACTCCAAAGGCGCCATTGATTACCAAAATCATTGGATCACTTCCACGCGGAAGCCGCAGTACGACCCAAGCTCAGCGACGGCGAGCCGGGGGCGTTGGATTGCCAACCGGGACGTGACCGAGCCGTTCGCTGTAGACGTAGGTTAGGTACTCTACGCCGCTTCCGTATGCTCGTCAATACAGGCTTCGGGCCGACGTTCAACGTGCCAGAACGGGCAGTTTCGGGTGGACGGGGATCAATGCATCGAAGCTGGGGATCGAGGCGCGGGAAAGAACCCGGGAGCCGCAGGACGTTGACTTGGGGAGCCGCGCTGTTTCGAGCGGCTCTACTTGCAGTCGTGTTTGGCGCGTTCTTTCGTGACATGCCTTCAGTGGAGCGACCACAGCTCGCGCCCGGTGGCGCGGTCGGCGGCGGTGAAGTACAGCCGGTCCCCGGCGACCGTGAGCCGGTCCGGCGACGAGGAGAGGATTCCCGGTGCGATGTCCTGGAACAGGCGGGTGCCGCCGGCCGTCCCGTCGCTCTGCCACAGCTCATAGCCGTGCTCGGGATCGTAGGCAGAGAAATAGAGATAGTCGCCGAAGACCGCGAAGCTGTTCGGATCCGAGCCGCCGTCCGGGTTGAGGTCGACCACCGGCCCGGTTCCAGCCGGCGTCCCGTCGCTCGACCAGAGCTCGGCCGCAAAGTCTCCACCTGCGGCGAAGAAGAGCTTTCCATCGAAGACGATCATTTCGGAGGGAATCGATCCCCACCTGTGGAGGAGAACGGTGCCGGCCTCCGTGCCGTCCGAGCGCCAGAGGCCGTAGCCGAATTCCTCGAGAGCCAGGAAATAGAGACTGTCATCGATCACCATCCGCTGGCGCGGGAAGTCCTCCGCCTCCATCAACCGGACCGTCCCTTCCTCGGTGCCGTCGGTGGTCCACATCTCTTCCGTGCTGCGCACGTAGACCGAGAAGAAGACCCGGTCGCCGATCCGGATCGGAAGACGCTCGGCGAGGTTCGTGTCCAGGCCCGGGCCCTCCGGCAGCCTGGCCACCGGGACGGTCCCCTCCGGCGTGCCGTCGCTGCGCCAGAGGTCGAAGGTGCTCGCGGTCGCGATCTCGAAGTAGACCTCCGTGCCCGTGCCGCCCGCGCCGTACACGCGCAGGCGGCCGGCCTTGTGCGCGATCTGGAAGGTCCCCGCCACGGTCCCGTCAGAGCGCCAGATCTCCAGGTGGTGCGGAGATTCGATGAAGAACACGACGGTGTCCTGGAACGCGCCGAGATGCTGGATCCGGCCCGGAGCCTGCACTGTCAGGAGCCGGACGGCACCCTCCGCGGTACCGTCCGTCCGCCACAGCTCGTTGACCTCGTCGCGGGGTGTATTCACCAGGGCCAGCCAGCTCTCCGCGGCAGCCATGGGCGGGAGGCAATCGAGGAAATGGCAATCCACCGGCTGTCGGAAGAGATCCAGGAGGCGGGACGTGGCCGCCTCCGTCCCTTCGCTCTGCCAGAGGGCCCGCGTGCTGTTCGCGGTGTCCAGCGGGTCGTGCGGCCCCGCCTGGAAAACCAGGCGAGACCCCAGCGCCACGAGCGTGGTGGGATAGGAGCCGACCGCCTCCGAGGCCACGTTCGCCACCAGCCGCTCCTCGCCGCCCTCGCTCACCCAGAGTTCCATGCCCTTCTCGTTCGCGGCGCCGAAGAAGGTCTTCGAGCCGGCGGCCACGGGCAGAGCGCCGGCCGACGTGCCGGGAGGCAGATGAAACAGGGCGCGGGTCCCGGCGGCCGTACCATCCGTGGCCCAGAGCTGATCTTTCCCACGGTCCGTGATCCTGAAGACCGCGAGCCCGCCGAGCTTCGCGGAGGTGAGCCCGATCACCGAGCGGCAGGTCTCGGTGCAGGCGCTCAACAGCTTCCGGGTCCCCGCCCTGGTCCCGTCGGTGCTCCATAGCTCCTGTCCCAATCCCGCGCCGGAGGTGAAGAGCACCTGATCCCCTTGGACCACCAGCCGGGGAGGCCCGGTAAAGTTGATGCCGCAACCGCCCAGGCAGTTGTGGAGGCGGACCATCGAGCGGCCGTTGGAGGCCCATAGGGACCAGTGATTGTCAGACGAGAGAACGGGGATGAGAAGACGCCCTCCCACCGTAGCCAGGGGAACCGGAGTTTGGCTCAGGTAGGGGTACCAGTATGCGAAATCGGTGATCGGGCGCGTACCTTCCGGCGTGCCGTCGCTCTGCCAGACCTCCCAGCCGTGGAAGCCGTCATGGACCGCGAAGTCGACCCGGTTCCCGTCGGCGAACAGCAGCGGCTCCCCGGCCGAGACCGAGAACCCACCGCCGAAGGGAAGGGGGGGACGGAAGCTGGTCACCGGCCGGGTCCCGGCCCGTGTGCCGTCGCTCACCCAAAGCTCCTGCCCGTCGCCATCCGAGGCCGTGAAAAAGAGCTTGCTTCCCACCGGCGTGAGCGACCGCGGGAGATCGCCGCGAAACTCTGCGAGCCGCACCGTCCCCGCGGCGGTGCCGTCCGTGCGCCAGAGGAACGCCGTAAAGTCGGGACGATAGAGAGAGAAGAAAAGGGCACGGTCGGTCATCGCGAAGAGGATCAGTTCCCCGCTCAGCCGGCTCTGGCGGGCCAGGAGTTGAGTGCCCGCGGGTGTGCCGTCGGTCCGCCACAGCCCGCACCCCTGCACCTGGCCGCAGCCCTGGAAATAAACGAACCCACCGAAGACCGCGGTGTTCCCGTACACGTTCTCCAACGGCCCGCCTCCGCGGCTGGGGTCGCGGAGCGGGAAGGTGCCCTCCCGCGTCCCATCCGTATGCCACACCTGGCCGAACACATAGTCGGAAAGCAGGGCGACCCCGTCGAACGTGCCGTGGAACGTCAGGTTCGCGTCGCACCGGCCGGGGCAGATGTCCGCCAGCAGCACCGTCCCTTCCGCCGTGCCGTCGCTCGCCCAGAGCTCTCTCCCGACGCTGTCCTCCCCCGCCTCGAACACGATCCGGCCCCCGCGGACCGCGGTGAGCTTCTCGGGATCGGAGCCGGCGGCTCGGCCCTCCGAGGTCACGAGGTCGGCCACCAGCGAGGCGGTCTGTGCGTGGCCGGCCATGGCGCCGAGGAGCGCCGCCAGCAGGCCGGCCAAAATGGGAATGCGTATCGGCATCGCGTCCTCCGCCTTCTCTACGATCTCGCCGAGGGGTTCATCTATCGACGGTTCTGCTCCATGATAGCGCCTGAACCATGGGAGACTCCATGAAAGATCAGGCACAGAAAGCGGCAGCCTTCCGCGCGCTGCATGAACGGGACGGCGCCTTCATCATCCCCAATCCGTGGGATATCGGCACCGCGCGGCTTCTCGCGCATCTCGGCTTCGAGGCGCTGGCCACGACGAGCGCCGGCTACGCGTTCTCCGTTGGACAGCGGGACAACTCGGTAGGCCGCGACGAGATGATGGAGCACGTACGCGCCATTGTCTCCGCCACCGACCTGCCGGTCAGCGCCGATCTCGAGAACGGCTTTGGAGATCCGCCCGACACCGTCGCGGAGACCTTCCGGCTGGCCGCGGCAGCCGGCCTGGCCGGCGCCTCGATCGAAGACAACACTGGACGCCCGGAAGACCCGATCTACGAGCTCGCGCTCGCGGCCGAACGGGTCCGTGCCGCGGTGGAAGCGGTGCGCTCGCTTCCCTTTCCATTTACCGTCACCGGGCGCGCGGAGAATTACCTTGTGGGCCGCCGGGATCTCGCGGATACCATCCAGCGGCTGCAGGCCTATCAGGAGGCCGGAGCCGACGTGCTCTATGCGCCAGGCCTCACGAGCAAGGACGACATCGCTGCCGTGGTCCGCTCCGTCGATCGTCCGGTGAACGTTGTGATGGGATTGCAGGGAGTCCAGCTGAGCCTCGCCGAGCTGTCCGAGATCGGCGTGAAGCGGGTCAGCGTTGGCAGCGCGCTCTCCCGCGTCGCCCTCGGCGCCTTTCTCCGCGCCGCCCAGGAAATGCGAGAGCGCGGCACTTTCACGTTTGCGGCGGAGGCTGTGAGCTTCCGCGACATCAGCGGTATGTTCGAGTCGTGACCCCGGCCAAAAGAGCCACTCTTCCGCGGCGCCCGGTGCACTCGCTAGTTCGTCGGCGGGCTCAAGCACGAGGGTGTTTCGCGGGCTCCCTCTCACCGCACCTCGCGGACATCCCGCCGCGACCGCGGATCCACCTCATACACCGCGCCGTACTGGTTCCCGAAGCCGGTGACGCGGATCTTGCGGCCGGGTTTGAACCAGGGGGCCCGCTGATCGATGTTCGTCGAAGCGTTCAGATAGATCTGCGCCGGGCCGGACCCGTCGTCAATGAACACCTTGTACCCGTAGGGCAGGTCGTCCTCGACCGGTTGAGTCACCGTCCCCTCGACTGTAATGAGAAATCCCAGCGTCGCCGCCCCCACCTGGCCGGTCGCCACCCGGAGCTCCCGGCCCGGCAGCCGCTGGACGTCCGCGGGATCCGCCACGATCTGAAGCTTCTCCTCGCTCTCTCCCAACGTGCCGCTGACCCGCACGCGCTGGCCGAGCCGGAGACGGAAGTCCTTGGTGACGCTCACCCAGACGCCGCCCGTCTGATCCTGGATCGCGAAGCCCTCATCCGAGCTCGACGACCGGAAGTCGCCGGAGGGCACGGTCACCAGCCCTTCGACCGTGGCCGACGTCCCCTGAGCCTGCTGCCGCGCCGCGGCAATCGGCACGAACGCCGGCGCGGCCCCCACGAGAGAGCCCACCACCGTCTCCGCCAGGACAACAAGAAGAGCCACACCTGCCAATCTCGACCTCATCCGCATAAGCTGTCTCCCGGGTTTGGCCTGCGCCGCGCCCTCGAAGAAGACGGTGCGGCCGGTCTTGCGCCCCTGAAAAGTGTCCTTGATGCGCCTGCTAATCATTTTCTTCCGCGCCGGCCGGCCGATGGTAACGAACTCGATGGTCGAGGCGCCTAAAGAGAATCAGGGGCCACATTCCCGGCCAAGGAGAAAATGAAATGCCTTCTAGCAATCACCCTCATCCGATGATCACGAAGGGCTTTTGGCTCGCCGGCGCTTACAACATCTTCGGCGTCCTTCTCTTCTCCAAGTTTTTTACCAACTCGCTGCTCTCCTCACTCGACCCGGCAGTCTTTTCCTGGCTTGGACTGGTAGCCGTCATGCTTTGGGGATGCGCCTATTGTTCTGTGGCCAGGTCCTACCAGTTCGTACCCTCTCTCCTGTTGGTCTTCGTGGTCGAGAAGATGATTTACACCACGACATGGCTGCTGTGGCTCACAAGGAACGGAGGCACGCTTCCGACGCTGTTTTCCGAGTCTCCGCTGACCGCGACGTATTACTTGATCTATGGTGCGGGCGACTTTATCTTTGGCCTGTTCTTTCTTTGGGTAGTGAAAAGCCTACAGAAAAAGGCCGCCACGACGGCGGTCCCAGATCAATACCCGGTTCGGTCTTGAGAGGGCGGCGGCGCGAGTTTCAGGCTACGCCGGGCACTTCCCTTCGCGCTTGACGCTCGTGCCGGCCGCGGCGGCCAGGCAGGCGTTTGTCGTAGAATAGCGCAAGCGAGTGGACGAATAGAGAGGAGGATTGCATGCCACCCAAAGGCAGCGGCGCAGTCGACGCTTTCCTGGCAACCCTGGAGCACCCTCACAAGGAGTCGATCCAGGCGCTTCGCTCGCTCATCCTTTCCCTCGACCCTCGCATCCGCGAAGAGATCAAGTGGAACGCGCCGAGCTTCTTGATTCAGGACCACTTTGCCACCTTCAAGCTCCATCCTCCGACTTCGATCCAGTTGGTCCTGCACACCGGAGCCAAGCCAAGGCGGAGCCAAGAGAGCTCAGGGTCGAAGACCCTCACAATCTTCTGAAGTGGGCGGCAAAGGACCGCTGCGTGTTGACACTCCGTTCCAGTTAAGAAGCGACAGCCAGGCGCGATGCCGTGGTTGACATTCTTCGCAGTTGGATTCAGCAGCTTGGGTTGCCCAACGCGGGTTAATCCTCGGTGGGTTACCGATCCAAACTGCTATAGTGATAGAGTAATCGGCGACCGCAGAAGCTTATGCTCATATTTCAATTAAGAGTGACCGTGAAAAATCCAGGTGCGGGGTGATCGCCAAGTGCTACGGAGGCACTAATGTATCCAAAATCATTCTTCGCAAACCAACATCCGATACCAAGACCAGGCACCTGCTTCCTGGTAATGCCTTTTGCGCAAAAGTTTGATCCCGTTTATCGAACCATCACGGAAGTCCTGGAAGGAGAGCTGCACCTTACATGCACCCGTACGGACGAGCTTCTCGGCGGTGGGCACATCATCGAGGACATTCTGCGTGGCATTGGCGAATGCGAAATCGTGGTTGTCGACGTGACCGGTAGAAATCCGAATGTATTCTACGAGCTGGGTATTGCACACATGTGCAAAGATGTCGACAAAGTCATCCTTTTGAGTCAGGAGGTCGACTCGATTCCTTTCGACCTCCGCCAGTTTCGTCATATCATCTACCGGCCAACACTGGTTGGCTTGCGCGCACTACGTACTTCGCTTAAGGAGGCAGCCATCGCGGTGGGGCAACGAGTTCATCGTATCGTCTTGGATGATAGCGGGCGCGGTAGCCTACTGGACCGGCTCATGGGAAAAGATCATTGCCTATACCAGTTCGAGGTCCTTGAGTCGGCTGTGGGGTACAACGCGGCGAAACTCCTGCTTCAAGTAACGCGGCACGTGATCGGCCAACCGCAAAAGGTCGTGTTTAAAAAAGGAATTGGCCTGACCCTTGGCGAGCTCCGCCAGATTCCAGAGACGGAGTGGGCCGTTTCTCTTGAGCGCTTTGCAGGAGAAAAGCCGTGGTTTCGCATTTCGCCCGCAATTGATGGCGAGGCAGGAGATCGTCGCCCAGCTACCCGAAGGAGCAGTACAAAGTCAAAACCAAGGAATGCTCAAAGTTGAAGAGCCCTATGGAAAGACAGCGCAGAATGAAGCAGATGGCAAGCTGCCTGCTGACTAGATGGAGGTGGGTGGATGTGTTGCCGTCGAAAACCAAGTTCGCAAGGCCCTGGGTTTGTGAGCCAGAGTTGGAGACTTCCGGGCTTCTTGGGATCTCTAATTACCATCAGAGGAGCCCTGGATCTTTCAACTGACGCTTATCGAACTCAAGGTATGCGTTGCTGCACATTGTGTGGAGGCATCTATGTCATCAGGGCAATCTCCCGTAGCTCTCGTGGGCGTCGCCGTGGACGTGTCCGGCTCTATGCAGAGTAGCATCCGCAACCGTAAGGGAACGAATCAGTCCCGTTTCGAGTCATTTCAGGAGGCGCTCGGCGGTGTGGTCCGCGCGAGTCAGCAACGGGCGGAGGAACTGGCCCGCAGCGGTAGCCCCGGCAGTGCCGAGGCTTTGGTCTTCGCCTACGCTTTCGGATTATCCACCTCGCCGGAGGTCGTGGATCTGCTCGCTTTGCTCGCGGCGGCTGAGGGCGTCACCACACCAGGCGAGATCGAGCGGCTGAAACATCGCTACGCCGAGGAGATCCGGCAACGTTACTCTGGCTACGGCGGGCTAGCGAGTTTGGCACGCTCCTACGGCTTCGGCGGCTACGTCGATCAGTATGCCACCAGCGCGCGAGCTTCCGCGGAGAACGAGGTACGCGAGAAGATCAAGGAGGAGATCATGGGGCGTGTCCGCAGGCGCTTGGCCACAGATAGCGCGGTCACGCTGACACTCACGGAACTGGATCGGATATGGTCTGCAGGACCAGCCTCCTTCGACCAAGCCGAGCACTTCATCTTCGGCGGTACGCCAATGCGGCAGTGCCTGGAACAGGTGGCTGACCGCTTCGCCACTGAGGCCGAGAAGCTACCGGCAGGTGTTCACAAGTTTCTAGTGCTCGTCAGCGACGGCGAGCCGACCGACGGCGACCCACGGCTGGCCCTGGAGCGGATTCGATCGCAGGGTGTGTTCGTGGCCTCCTGCCTGGTCACTGATGCCGACACGACCGAACCACGGCACCTCTATGCCGAGCCCCACGCTGAGTGGAACAAGGCGGCGCGGCTGATGTTCGAGGCCGCCTCCACCGTGGGGGATGATGAGGTGTATCGCGAGTTGCTCGAGGGCCGAGGGTGGTCGGTGGAGGACAAGTCGCGGCTGTTTATGCAAATCAATCATTCGGAGATGATGAACGAGTTTCTGACTCTCGCTTTCAGCCGGACCCAGGGTAGCCCCTTGCCAGGATGAGCATGCACTCCGATGTCTTCATCAGCTACTCCCGATCGGACCTCACTGCGGCCGAGGGGTTGGAGCAAGCCTTGTCGGCCGCAGGCCTCGCCGTATGGCGCGACAAGAACGAGATTCGACCCGGCGGCAGCTTCCCTGATGACATCGCGGCTGCCATCGACTCTTGCTTCGCAGTTGTGTGGCTGGCGTCAGCCTCCTCGGTCCAGTCAACGTGGGTGCGGCGGGAGCTGGCTTATGCCATGGATGCCAAGAAGCTCATCGTCCCCGTCCACCTGAATCGCGAGGTCCCAGGTCAGATGCCGCCGGGGCTCCGGCTGCTGTTCCCGCACATTGACTACGTCAACCTTGAGGAACAGGACTGGGATCGGGGAGTCGCGGTAGTCGTCCAGAGTCTCCGTGATGCTGGCGTCCGTTCCGGGCGGCTGACGCTGTCTGAGCCGCCGGCGGTACAGGTCTCGGCTCTGCCCCCTGCTGCGAGTGATTGGCCGGAGGAGGTTGGGGCCGTAGAAACCCCCGCTGGCTTGGATCTGCTGCCGATCGATGGAAGCTCACCGCTAGTGCTGGGGGTGGTGATCGATGTCTCAGGATCGATGCAGACAGCGATCCAGAATGATGGGAAAGACCAGAGAAACCGACTGGAAGGGGTGCTGGATGCGGTCCGCAGTCTGGCGTGTCGCTACCGTGCCGAGAGCGCGTTGCCGGAGGTTGCCTCGGGCACCGAGCTAGCGGAGTTGTTCGCCTACGGTTTCGGCTTTGCCGATCGCGCCGAGAAGTACGGTAAACTTGGAGCATTGGCCCAACGCATCATCAAAGAGGCGCCGCCGATCCCCTCACGGATTTTTCGCGGTGCGGTGCGCGATCTGCTCGAAATTGCCGGCCTCGAATCACACACCCTGTCTCTGAAGGAAATCGATGCGCGGTGGTCGGAGATCGAGAGAGGGCTCTGGGAACAGCGGATGGATCTGTTCGGCAGGACGCAGATGCGGGCGGCAATGGAGGCGGTGGCAGAGCGGTTCGCCGCCGAGTTCGCCTCCTATGCCGGCACGCCACACTCCGCGCTGTTTCTCGTCTCAGACGGCGAAAGTAAGGACGGGAGTCCACTGGAGGCCTGCCGCAGGATCGCGCGGCAGGGAACGGTCATCCTGTCGTGCTACCTGACTGATCAGGACGTCGCTGAGCCACGGCGGCTCTATGCGCGGCCACAGCCGGGCTGGCCGGAAGGGGCCGTCACACTCTTCCGTTGTTCCAGCGCCCTGCAAGAGGACTCGCTCCTGCTGCCGATGCTACGAGAGAAGGGTTGGACTGCCTTTGAAGGAGATCGGCTGTTTATCCAACTGAACCAGTCGGCACTGATGTCAGAGTTCGTGTCGTTCGTCCTCGACTTGGCGCCAAAGGCAAAGCCCTCTTGAGAAAGAAGGTCAGCAGGTGGGCCGCCCACATAGGGTAGAGTCGAGGCTGGATAAACTGCGTCAGACTTCGTACAGAGCCACGGCTCGAAAGCGAAACAAAGCAAATCGTGCCCAACGAGGCTACGCTGAGCACTTCCCCTCGCGCTTGACGCTCGTGCCGGCCATGGCGGCCAGGCAGGCGTTGTCGTAGGTCTTGCCGTCGCAGCCGCAGACCGGCCGCATCAAGAGCTTGCCGCGCTCGGTGCAGTCGGCCGGCCTCTCCTCGCATTTGCCGGGTTCCCCACAGCTGTCGTAGATCTTGGCGCAGAGCTCCTTCTCGCCGCATTGCTGGTTCGTCGCGCAGGTCCCGGCGGGCTGGGCCGGATCGCCCAGCATGGGGAGGGCAGGCAGCAGGAGAAGCGGGAGAGAGAGCAGCAGCCTCGCAACGGTTTGACGCATCGGAGTCCTCCGAGAAAAAGGCCGCCGCGCCGGGTGCGCGCGGCCGCCTTGGGAGTATAGCGCCTGGCCTGTGGCCCACGCATCCGGGTGCTGGTCCCAACATTGACATGGGTACGTAAACGGCGTAGGTTGCCCCATCTGATGGACGTTCGCGAAAGCTACGATTCCGCGGCCGAGGCCTACGCCGAGCACCTTGCGGCGGAGCTCACGGGCAAGCCTCTCGACCGCCATCTCCTGAACCGGTTTGCCGAAGATCTGCGGGGCCGCGGCCTCGTGGCCGACGTTGGATGTGGTCCAGGTCACGTTGCCCGGTACCTTCATGAGCAGGGCGTCGACGTCGTCGGCATCGACCTCTCCCCAGAAATGATTGCGGTCGCAAGGCGTCTCAACCCCGGCTTGAGCTACCAGGTGGGCGACATGAGACGGCTCGACCTGCCCGACGCGGCGCTGGCAGGCGTCGTCGCCTTCTATTCGATCGTGCACTTCGAGCCCGCCGAGCTCCCCGCGGTCCTGCTCGAATTCAGGCGGACCTTGGCAGCCGGCGGGCTTGCGCTGATCTCCTTTCACATCGGCGACCAAGTCGAGCACGTCGAAGATCTTTACGGTGCACGAGTGTCTCTGGACTTCCGTTTTCACCTTCCTCAGGATGTCATCGGGGCGCTCCGATCAGCCCATCTCGAGGTCATCGAGCAGGTCGAGCGGGAACCCTACGAGGGAGCGGAATACCCGAGCCGTCGCTGCTATCTTCTCGCTAGGGCTCGCTGACCCGCTCGCACCGTCGTGACGCCGAAGCTCCCCACGATCCGATCGCGGGGGAGCTTGACGATTCGATGGCTCTGGAAGACTCGAGATGGCTCAGCCCGCCGCCACGGAGCACGTCGCCGCAGTCCCTCCACTGCCCGAGCGGATGGCGCTGGCCGCGTTCGCCGGATCGCTCCCGGCGTCCTCTTCGTCGCCGTCGAGGACGCCATCCTCGTCGCGATCGATGCCGACGCGCACCCCTGAGCCCGGCGGCGTGCAGGTGTAGGTCAGCTCACCGCCGTCCTGCGCGGCGCGCAGCCGCAGGCTGGCATCGGAGAGCGGCGCGTCGCATTGCCGGTTGCCGACGAACCGGCTCGACGCGGCATCGTAGAAATAGCCTTTTTCGCCGTGATTGCCCCCGCTCTTGGCCACCAGATCACACTCCCCCGCTCTGGCGCGATCGATCAGGAGGTCGATCCGCGCTCCGACCACCGTTGCGTTTCCCTTCGTCAGCGTCGTCTGCTGCCCGACGATGGGTGCAAGGTTGCTATCGAAGGCGAGCTGGAAGTCTTCGACCTGCCGTTTCTGCACCTCGCCGGCCGGCCCGGGCAGGAACCCGCCGGGAGTCGCCGGAGACTGGTTGAAGCCCCCGTTCTCGGTGGTGACGCTGATGAAATTGAACATCGTCGGGATGGCCCCGTCGTGATTGAAGCCGAAGCCGCGGACCTGGTCGCCCAGGAAGGCGTCGCTGGTGGGGATGACCGGGCTGGTCGGCATTCCGAACATGCCGACCTTCTGGTAGGCGTTGCGGAGGTGCGGCGTTTTGAATCCTTCCGTCCCCCCATCGAACGTGTAGCGGCCGTCGGTACCGAAGAACCCGGGAGCGGCCACGCCTTGCTGCTCGTTCGCGTGGCGATCGAGCACGTGGCAGGACTCGCAGGTGCCACGATTGGTGAAGTCGGACACGTTGTTCATGAAGAAATCGTGCCCCGCCTGCTGGTCCGGGGTGAGCTGGTTGTCGAGCCTCCGGATGGGGTTGGGCGGATACGTGACCTGGAGGATGAAGGTGGCGAACGCCTCCATGTCCTCGTCGTCGATCGGTCCGTCGCGCCCCAGGAGGTTGGGGAAGGCTCCCAAAAACTGCTTGAATCCCGCGACCTCATCGAACGTACCGCTGTCCGGCTGCGCGCTCGGGTTGTCGTTGCCGCCGGTGCGATCGCCGCGCCAGTGCATCGGCCCATGATTCGCCATGCCGCGCAGGCTCTGCGTGGTCATCGGTCCCTTCATGGGGTGATGGCTGTCCACCAGCCCGAACACCGAGGGAGCGACCTCGAACGGCCCGGGAATGGGCGCCACCGATCCGTCCGGGTTGCCGAGATCCCAGGCCAGGCTGTCGAAATCGCCGAAGACATGGCAGCTGGCGCAGGATGAATCCCCATGGCTCGAAGAGATCGACGTGTCGTAGAGGAACGGGCGCCCGGCGACCACGCTCGGCGGCTCGGGATTGTGCATGGCCACGTGCTCGATCTCCGCGCCCGAGACCGTGTCGACGACCGCGATCGAGTTGTCGAAGCGGGTCAGCGTGTAGAGGCGGTTCTTGTCTTCGTGGAGCACCAGGCCGGTGACGCCGCCGCCGGACACCTTGATCTGGTCCGCGGCGCTCGACGTGAACGTATCGTTCTCCAGGGCGCGGGTGTCGAAGACACCGATCTTGGACGTGCCGAACGTCGCGACGTATAAGGTTTTCCCGTCGCTCGTCACCGCCATCTCCTGCGGGAAGGCGAGGCTCTTGTCGTTCTCGGCGTTGGGAATCGTGTCGCAGCAGGCGTCGTAGTCGATGTGTTTGTTGAGATGTCGCGGAGCGACGCTGCCCGCCGGGCCGAGGACGGTGATCCTGCTCTCGTGGAGGTGGCCGCGGATGCTGTGGCCGGCAATGACACCGGGCCCTTCGAAGCGTTTTTCGTTCCCCGCCTCGGTGTTCGAGACGTAGACCTTCCCATTCACCGGGTTCACCACCATGTTGAAGAGGATGGTGCCGACGCCCCGGTAGGACCCGGCGGTGCCGCCGAGCTGCGCCGGCGGATTGGCGTTCGCGTTGATGACGAAGACGTCCTTGTCGGGCAGGGAGAAGCGGATCTGGTCATCCCAGACCCGGTTGAGCTCATCGACCCAGTGGGTGCCGTTGAACTTGACGATGAGCCCCACCTCCGGCTGCGGAACGCCGGCGGCATTGGTGTTGGGCCCGGGCAGGCCCCCGGCGGCTTCCCCGCCGTTCGGGACGAAAAATTCATGAACTGTCGTGGTGCGGTTTCCGGAGTGGAACGCCGCCGCGTAGACCTTGCTGCCGTCCGGGGAGACCGCCAGGGCGCGCGGTGTGTCGCTGAACAGAGTGACGATGGTGAGCGGCGTTCCCGCGAGCGTGACGCCGAGATTGGCCGCATCGAAGACCCAGACGTCCGCCCGGCCCACGCCGGGAGTGGTGAGCTGGGGATCATAAGGAACGTTCTGGCCGCGGTGAGCCGTGGTGATAAAGGCGCGGTTCTTTCCCGGTCCGCCAAAGACGATGTCGCGCGGCTCATCTCCCACGAGCAGGGTCCGCACGACGCGGCCGCTGTTCCCGCCCTGGGTCAGCTCGACCACGCTGACGCTGTCGGAAAGGTGGTTGACGACCCAGACCTCATTGTCATTGCGCGCCGCGACGGCCACCGGCTCGAGGCCGACAGGGATCGAGGCGCGATGCTCCAGGCCGTGGTTCTGGACGCGAAAGACTTCGAGACGGTTGTCCGGTGTATTGGCCGCGAAGAGGAGCTTCCCGCTCGGTGACAGCGCCAGTGGGCGGACCTGGCCGCTCTCGAAGAGCGTGAAGCGCCCCGACTGGGCCGTGGACGGCTTGAAGTCAGCCAGGCGGGCTCCAGCCCCCGCGGGCAGCGCGGCGCCAAGACATGCGAGAACGGATAATGGGACGATCAGAGACGAGACAGACCGGTGTGCGAGGCACGGCATGGCCATGGAACCTCCCGACAGAGTGTTGCATCCGAAGCCCCCTTGGCTCCTCAGGAGGAAAGGTAGATTCTCCCCGGGAATCAAAGAGCAACGAATTGTCCGAATCGCTAAACGTCTGGTGGTTTAGATTCCCCTCACTGCCTGCGAGGATCTTTTTAAGTCGCA
>DATFPH010000446.1:0-82084 GCA_035264905.1 Thermoanaerobaculia bacterium | reverse complement strand
GGCGCGGGTCAGGCCGGCGGCGCCCGCCAGCTTGGCCAGGCCGAAGTCCAGGATCTTCACGATCCCGTCGTCGGTGATCATGATGTTCGCCGGCTTGATGTCGCGGTGCACGATCCCCAAGCGGTGGGCCTTGGCGAGGCCTGCGGCGACCTGCTTGGCGATGTCCACGGCCTCCTCGATCGGCAGCGGCCCGCGCTCGATCTGCTTCTTGAGCGTCTCCCCCTCGTAGCAGGTCATGGCGAGGAAGAGCTGGCCGTCGTCCGTCTCGCCGACCTCGTGGATCGTGCAGATGTTCGGATGGTCGAGCGCCGAGGCCGCCCGCGCCTCCTGGAGGAAGCGCGCCTTGGCCACCGGATCGCGGGTCAGCTCGGGCGGCAGGAACTTCAAGGCGATGGTGCGCTGGAGCCGGGTGTCCTCGGCCTTGTAGACCACGCCCATGCCGCCGCCGCCGAGCGGCTCGCGGATCTCGTAGTGGTCGATCACGCGGCCGATCAGGCCGGCCGGGCGGCGCGCCCCCGTCGCGGGCCGCGGCTGCTGCTGGACGCGGGGTCGGGTGGCGGAGCCGGCGGACGGCCCCTGCCGGCTCCGCGGAGAGCCGGTGCCGGCGAGAACCTGGAGCTCCAGGAGGAGCTCCTCCATGTCCGCGGTCCGGTTTTCGGGGACGGGCGCCAGCGCCCGGGCGAGGAGGCGGGCGAGATCCGGTCCGCCGTCCGCGGCCGGCAGCGGCTCCGGCCCGTCCGGACCCGGCGGCCGGCCGGTGAGCATGGCATAGAGGAGTGCGCCCACGGCCCAGACGTCGGACCGCGCGTCTCCCGGCGCGCCGGCGCGCTGCTCCGGCGCGCGCCAGGGGGAGCCGGCCGGCCCTGGATCCGATGAAATTCCCACGACGGCGGCGAGCCCGATGTCGAGGACCTTGACCCACCCGCCCTCGGCGAGCAGGATCTTCCCCGGATCGAGACAGCGGTGGACGAGGCCCCGGCTGTGCGCCGCGGCCAGGGCGGCGGCGATCTGCGCGGCGAGATCGGCGGTGTCCTGCGGGTTGAGCGGCCCCTCCCGCAGCCGGTCCGCCAGGGTCTCCCCCGCGCTCCAGCTCCAGGCGAGGACGAGCCGGCCGTCGACCTCCCCCACCTCCTCCAGCGCGCACAGGTTGGGGTGGACGAGCCCGCGGGCGATCGCCGCCGCGCCCGGCTCGGCGCCCGGCCGGCGTTCGGCCACGCGCAAGCGGACGAGCCGGCCGGTCCGCGTGTCCCGCGCCCGCCAGACCTCCTCCTCTCCCTCACCCAGGGCGTCGAGAAGCTCGTAATGGGAAAGGATACGCCCGCTCAAGAGATCATCCGCGCGTCGCCGCGGTCGCAGGTCCTCGATGTGTTCCGGCTGCTGGCAGACTATATAGCAGAACCACTCCGATCTCATCCCCCATCCCTGACCCCGCCCAGGTTTGGCCAGGCTGTCCTGCTGCTCGAAGATCTGCTACCCTAAGCAGGGCTCATGAGCAATTCGTCGTTTGCCGAAGAATTCGAGTTTCACCACTTGGCCCAGCGGCCCTGGTACAAGCGGTGTCCCGAGTGGCTAGTCGAGAACTGCGGCATCGAGTCCCCGTCGATGCTCGTGGACCTCGGCTGCGGCTCCGGATCGCTCACCCAGATGCTGCTCAATCGATTTACAGCGGGCGATGGCCTCCGGATCGTCGGGATCGATCCATCGGAGCCGGAGCTCAAGATCGCAAGCAAGGCGGTGACGGACGAGCGCGTCCAGTTCGTCCAGGGGCGCGCGCAGGACCTCCCGCAGTTGGTCCAGAACGTCGACTCCGTGCTGATGTGCAACGTCCTTCACCTCATTCCGGAGCACGAGCGACCGGAGGTCTTCCAGCACATCTATCGGGTCCTCAAGCCGGGCGGGACGTGTGCCTTCAACACGCTCTACTACGAGGGCGACATTGTACCGGAGACCAGGAAGTTCTACTCGGCATGGATGCTGTGCGCCTTCGAGACGCTCCGCCGGCAGGGGATCCACGCCCGAGCGGACAGACACGGGGTCTCAGCGCTCCAGCGACTGACGCCGGAGCAGCACCGGGACCTCCTCGTCGCGGCCGGATTCGGGGAGGTGCTCATCGAAGAGCCGATCTTCCAGTGGACCGTCAATGATTGGAAGGCATTGAGCCGATACTCGATCTTCATCCAGAACACGCTGAGGAACATCGATCTCGACAAGGGGAGCACGGCCCTCCAGGTTGGGGTCGCGGCCGCCTATCGAGAGCTGAATCTCGAGGTGGTGCCGCGTCGTTTCCTGCATGTCGCCGCCCGTAAGATACAATAGGAAACTTTGTGACCGCATCGACAGACTTCGACGTGGGGATCATCGGTGGCGGCCCGGCTGGCGCTGGAATGGCCGGGTATCTCGCGAAGGCCGGGGTGAAGTGCGTCGTGTTCGAGCGGGAGCTCTTCCCGCGCCCACACGTCGGTGAGTCGCTCGTCCCTTCCTCCACGCGAGTATTCCGCGACCTCGGCTTCCTCGAGACCATGGAGGCCGAAAGGTTCCCGCACAAGTACGGTGCTATATGGACGGCCACAGACGAGTCGAGGCCGTATACGCACGACTGGGATCGCCTCGACGCCAGCGATACCGCCTCAATCGAGTTCGCCGAGCGCGACCAACCCGGCGTCAACATGAAGTACACGTACCACGTCGATCGCGGCAAGTTTGACTTGTTGCTCCTGCAGCACGCCTATCGCCTGGGCGCCACGGTCTACGAGGGCGTTCGCGTTTGCGGCGTCGATTTCTCCGGGCCGAACCCGGAAGTCCGGTTCGCCATGGGCAAGCGCGAGTTCGGGGTCAGCTGCCGCATCGTGGTCGACGCGAGCGGCCGGCAAACGATCCTCGGCAGGCAGCTCAAGCTCAAGGTGAACGATCCGGTCTTTAACCAGTTCGCGGTGCACACCTGGTTCGAGGGCTATGACCGGCACAGCGTGCTTCAAAAGACCTCGCAGTACAGCGATTACATCTTTGTCCACTTCATCCCGGTCTCGAACACGTGGATCTGGCAGATCCCGATCACCGAGTCGATCACCAGCATCGGGGTCGTGACGCAGCGCCAGAGCTACGTCAAGGCGAAGGGGGAGAAGGAGGCGTTCTTTTGGGAGCTCGTCGGCAAGCGCCCGATCATCGCGGACGCGCTGCGCAAGGCGAGCCGCATTCGCCCGTTCAAGGAGGAAGGCGACTACAGCTACGCCATGACGCAGATCACCGGCCACGGCTGGCTCATGATCGGGGACGCGGCCCGCTTCGTCGACCCGATCTTCTCGACTGGGGTGAGCATCGCGCTCAACAGCGCTCGCTTCGCTCACAAGGACGTCATCGGCGCGCTCGAGCGGGGCGACACCTCACGCGCCTCGTTTTCCAACTTCGAGAAGACAATCCGGCGCGGCACACAGAACTGGTACGACTTCATCACGGTCTACTACCGGCTCAACGTGCTCTTCACCTATTTCATTCTCGACAAGCGCTATCGGCTCGACGTCCTAAAGTTGCTGCAGGGAGACGTGTACGACGAGGAGCCGATGGAGGTGCTCGGGAAGATGTGCGAGATGGTCGCCAAGGTCGAGCAGGACACGAAGCACCCCTGGCACAAGCTACTGGGGGATCTCACCTCGAACGCCTTCCGCCCGAGCTTCTGACCGCTGGCTCTACTCCCTCTTGAGGGCGATGACAGGCGAGATCTCGGCGGCCCGGCGGGCCGGAAGGTATGCCGCGACGAGCGCGACCACCAGCAGGACCAACGGAACGGCCGTATAGGTGAGCAGGTCCATGGAGCCGACGCCGAACAGCAGACCGGAAAGCAGGCGGCTTAGGAGGAAAGAGGCGATCAGGCCGCCACCGATCCCGAGGGCAGCGAGGCCGAGGCCCTGGCCGACGACCAGTTTAGTGATCTCGGTCGGGCGGGCTCCCAGAGCCATGCGGATGCCGATCTCGTGGCTCCGCCGGGCGACGGTATAGGCGATGACGCTGTAGATTCCCAGCGCGGCGAGGATCAGCGCGATGCTGGCGAAGAAGGTCACCAGGGTCGTCGAGAAGCGCTGCCGCGCGAGCACTTGCGTGACGTGCTGCTCCAAGGTCCGGACATCGAACACGGGCTGTTCCCGGTCGACGGCCCAGACTTCGCGGCGGACGGCTGGGGCGAGAGCCGCCGGGGCCGAGTTGGTGCGGAGAGACAGCACCATCGAATGGCTCGGCTGCTGAGAATAGGGCAGGTACATCGCCGGCCTCTGTTCCACGTCGAGCCCTTCCTCCCGGATGCTGCGGATCACCCCCACGATCTCGAACCAGTCATCCCGCCCGAGATCGATCTTGATGCGTTCTCCCACGGCGCGGCGACCTTGCCAGATTTTGTCGGCCATGACCTTGTTGATAACCACCACCGGTGGAGAGTCTTCCCGATCGCGGGAATCGAAATTCCTTCCGTCGACCAGAGGGACGCGCAGGCTTTCGAAGTATCCCGGATTGACCGAGATGTACTGCGCCAGCAACGGCTCCCCCGGCAGCGCCGGCACGCCCTGGGGCTGGAAGGCAGTGCCGCCGGCCTCGTCGGTCAGGGGAAGAGCGCTGGTCATCCCCACCGACTCGACATTGGGAAGCGCGGCGAGGCGCTCCGCCAGACGGTTGTAGAAGCCGATGACCTGATGGTTCTCCGGATACCTCCTGGAGGAGAGGGAGATGCGCAGCAGGAGGACGTTCTTCGCATCGAAGCCGGGATCCACCGCGGTCAGCCGCGAGAAGCTCCGGATGAGCAGACTGGCGCCGATCAGGAGCATCAACGCCAGTGCGATCTCGGAGACGACCAGCGCGCTGCGCAGGCGCCGCGTGGACCTGGCCGTCCCGCCGGCGCGGCCGAGGCGGAGCGCCTGAAAGTTGAGCTGGGAGCCCTTGAGGGCCGGGAGCAGGCCGAAGAGCAGGCCGGTGAAGAGCGAGATCAGGATGGCGATCCCGAGCAGGCGGACATCCAGAGAGGTGTTCGCCTGGAGCGGGAGCTCGAGAGGCGAGAGCTCGCGCAAGGCGACGAGCGCCAGGACCGCCAGCAGAAGGCCGGCGAGGCCGGCGAAGCAGGCCAGCAGGACGTTCTCGAGGAGAAGCTGCCGGAAGATCTGGCCCCGGCTCGCTCCGAGAGCGATGCGGACGGCGATCTCGGATTCGCGCGTCGTCGCCCGTGCGAGCTTCAGGTTCGCGGCGTTGGCGCAGGCGATGAGCAGGACCAGAAGGACCGCGCCGAGCAGCAACAGGAGCGCCGGCCGGACCTCGCCGACCAGCTCGCGGTGGAGGGGCACGAGGCTCACGCCCCAACCGGCATTGGTCTCGGGATATTGCTCGGCGAGCTGCGCCGCGACGCCCGTCATCTTCTTCTGGGCCTGCTCCAGGGTGGCTCCCGGCTTCAGACGCCCGAGGACGTCGAGGAAGTGGGCTTCCCGGGGGGAGGCCCAACCACTACTGGGGAGCGGAACCCACAGCTCGGCGTCGGAAGGGTACCGGAACTGCGCGGGCATCACCCCGACGACGGTATAGCTCTGGTCGTTGATCTGGAGCGACTTGCCGACCACCCCCCGGTCGCTCCCGAAGCGCCGGCGCCAGAGGCCGTGGCTGAGCACGACGATCTTTTCGTCCGTGTTCTCTTCCTCGAGCGTGAGGGGGCGCCCGACCAGCGCGGGCATTCCGAGAAGAGAGAAGAAAGAACCCGAGACGGCGCTCCCCTCCACCCGTTCCGGCTCGCCCTCGCTAGTGAGGTTGAAGCTCCGGTCCTGATGGGCCGCGAGCTCCTGGAAGACGTCTCCGCTCTGCCGCTTCCAGTCGGCGAAGTTCGGAGGGGAGGCCCACATCCGGTCCATCCCCTGGTCCGGCCAGTTCTCCCAGAGCACCACGAGCCGGTCCGCTTCGGGAAAGGGCAGCGGGCGCAGCAGGATCTGTTCGACGAGGCTGAAAACGGCAGTGCTCACGCCGATTCCAGCTGCCAGGGTCAGGACGACCACGGCACTGAAGCCGGGGTGCAGGAAGATCGTCCGCAGACCATGGCGAAGGTCATGAATCCAGCCATTCACGATGGCCCTCCTCTGGGCGCCACGCGCCAGCCAAGCAGCGAGACGACTTAGGATAAACTAATTTTGTCGCCATCGCGAGGTAGGGGAACCAACCTTCTTCCGGCAGGGGGGCGGACGTCTGTGAGCCAACTGGTGATGTACATGTTCGGAGACCGGAACCCCGAGATCGCAGCGCTTCTCCGGGAGCAGAGCTTCCAGCAGCTAGTCGGCCAACTCTTCGTGGCCGAAGAGCCTGGTCTCCCGGCCGAGCTTCCCCTCTTCTGGGACGATGCGGTGCGTCTGGATCTGCTGGCCTCGAACGGCGAGAGGTACCAGGCAGGAAGGCGGCTGGTCCTGATTCCGGCCGTCGCCGAGCGAGGCGTCGCCGACCTGCTGCGCCCGGCTTTGGCGCGCTACGTGGAGGTAGCCGGCGAGGTCGGAGCCGAGCTCCGCGCGGTCTATGGTCAGACCGCTGTCGCCGAGCGCTTTGCATGGTCTCAGGTGAGCCACTCGGTCCTGGCGGGCCTGTTCCTCGACCTGGCCATGGGACGGTCAGTCCTCCACTCCAACCGGATTTCGCGCCGGCCCACCGGCGATACGACTATCTGGGCATTTCAGGGAATCTCCGCGGACAACGCCTATGGCGTCGGCGCGGTCCCGGCGGATCCGCCTCACCGGGCACTCTTCGCGGAGCTGTGGCATCACCGGACCCGCCGGAGCGAGCCTCGGCTGAGCCTGTCTCTCGTGGGAGCCCTGGTCCGGATCGCGCAAGGCGAGCCGGCAGGCAGCGTCAGGGAGTTGCTCTATCTGAAACACCTCAAGCTGGTGCGGACCGTGGGGAGATCGCTCCAGCTCCAGGTGCCCGCCTTCGCAGCGTCCGATGCGGAGCGGCTGCTCGTGCCATTGACCGAGGGAGCCCGGCGGCTCGTCACGGACGCGATCCTCCCGGCGCTGGAGCTCCTGAATCGCCATCCCTGGTGGCGGGAGGGAATCCGCCACGAGCCCTGCCGCCACGCGGCCGTCCGGCTGATCCTGGAATACGGGATCGACCGCGTGATCTCCGCGGGTGTGTGCGATCCGTTTCCCGAGGCCGGGGACCTGCCCGTGGCATGGGGCAGGTGGCTCTGGGAAGAGCCGGAGGGCCCGAGGACGGTGATGCCCCATCTGGCTTCGTGTCAGAGCGAGGGCTCCTCTCTCCCATGAGCAGCTTCGATCTGGGGAGGGCAGGGGCCGTCGCTCTGATCACCGGAGGCGCGTCCGGCATCGGCCGAGGAGTCGCCGAGGTCTTCGTCGAGGCCGGCTACCGTCTGGTGTTGGCCGACGTCGATGCGAGCACCGGGCGGCAAGCTGCGGACGAGCTATCGGCCCTGGGCCATGAAGTGGAGTTCATGCCCTGCGATGTGGCCGACGAGAGCCAAGTCGCGGCAACGATTCAGGCCGCGGCACGACGCTGGCAGAGACTCGATTTCCTGATGAACAACGCCGGAGTCGTCGGCCACCAGACAAGCATCGAGAATCTGGAACACGAGGAGCTCGATCGGGTCCTGGCGATCGATCTGAAGTCGGTCTTCTACACGTGCAAGCACGTGATTCCGCTGATGCGACAGGGCGGAGGAGGCTCGATCCTGAACGTGGCCTCGATCACTGCCGACACAGGGTCCGCCTATTACACGGCCTATAGCGTGGCCAAGTCCGGCGTCATCGCGCTGACCCGCGGACTGGCGCGACAGATTGGCCGTTTCAACATCCGCATCAACTGCTTGAGCCCGGGCTCGATCGGAGGTACGGGGCTGATGCAAGAGTACTATGCCAGCCATCCGGAGCAGCAATCCCAGGATCGACTGGGACTGATGAAAAAAATACCGATGGGACGTCCAGGCAGGCCGCGCGACGTGGCCCATCTTGCCCTGTTTCTCGCCTCGACCCTGGCTGAGCACATCCAAGGCGCCATCCTGACGATCGACGGCGGTGAAAGCCTGGGATCTCAGTAGGCACGGGATGACGACTGCGGCTCCGGCGCAACTTGTTGACCAGGAGAGTCGATCCTCCGAGGGTGACAAGAGGCTTGCATTTTTGAATGAGGCTGCTAGCATACAGTCGTTAGTTAGGTATTGGGATGGTAGCGCCGGGCACCTAATTGGCTTTCTAGGGTTTTTCTGATTCGAGATTTTCTCTCATTGGGAGCTTGTCTGCCCAAAGAATAGAACTGAAATCGCCGATCAAGAGCCGAAGGACTGGTCCTTGGCTCTTCAAGGGAGGATAATGTATGGACGAGAAGATCCGTGATGAGAAGCAGCCGGAGCAGCAAAACGACGAGTATGCAGAGCCTTCACTCCTCGACATCGAGGATCTGGAGAGCGTGTCGGGCGGTGGCTGCTATACTGGCGGCACCATTGTCGCTCAGCCCGCCGAGGATAGCGCGGGGTAGTAGAGCCGGTGCTGTGGCGTGATGCGGCAAGGGGAGTGGCCGCCTGAGTCGTTCTGCTCTTCTTGTCGCATCGCATTTGGTTTACGGCCTGGAATCTGGAGGCTCTCTATGGATGTTGATCGTGGAAATCCGAAGCGGATCGAAAAGCTCATCATCAACGACGATGACAGGCAAGCGCCCGTGCTGCTCAATCCGACGACTGGCCAGATGCTGATCACGAATCCTGTCGGGAAGCGGATCGTGGAGTTAGCAGATGGAACTCGCGGTCTCGAAGCCATCGCAATGCAGATTGTCAGTGAGTTCCGTGGAGCCCAGATTCCCGAAGTCCGCCAGCAGGCCGAGGCATTTCTCGCCGAAGGGGAGAAGAAGGGAGTCGTTACATGGACAGGGCAGAGTCAGAGTTAGCCGCAGAGCAGACGCCCGCGGCGCAAGGAGGGCCGGTGCCGGTCGGCGCCGGTCTCCAGGACCGGGTCCACCGACTCCGAGTCATCGAGGAGGAGCAGCGGCTCTTCCGGCCGATGATCTACTGGTACCTGACTTTCCGTTGCAATCTCGCCTGTGCCCATTGCTCCGTCCATTCCTCACCCTGGGTCGATACTTCAGAAGATCTCACTACAGATGAATGCCTGCGCGTGGTCGAGCAGATGTTCGAGCTCAACGTGCGCATCGCCCTGCTGACGGGCGGTGAGTTCCTGATCCGTCCCGACTCGCTGCAGATCCTGCGCGCTCTCGCCGACAAGGGCATCGAGGCCGGGGTCGAATCCAACGGGATTCATTTCCCTCCGGGATTCATCGAGCTCGCCAGGAGCATGCAGGCGAAGAACCTGCTCTCCATGACCATCAGCCTGGATGGAGGTACGGCCGAAACCCACGAACGGCTTCGCGGCCCGCGCAGCTTCGAGCGGACCGCCGCAAATCTGCGGCTCCTCAAGGAAAACGGGATCAAATTCAGCATCCAGTGCGTCCTGAACAACGAGAATCTCGGCACGATCCCGAATCTCTATTCGTTCGCCCGGGAGCTGTATCCCGAGTGCATGTCGGTCCAGTGGGCCATGCTGAACCCGGTGGGCCGGGGGGTCGGGCTGGTGCAGGAGCTCGGCCTGCGCCCCGAGAGTATCCCGGTGATCTTCGAGACGATCAAAGCAGCCGAGCCAGGATTTCCGGGGACGACCTATATCAAGGTCCCTCCCGCCGTGGTGCCTCCCAAGTACCTGTCCATGATCCTCAAGAAGAACAAGATCAGGACGTTCACCACCTGTGAGTTCCCGCTTCTGGGCGTCCTGCCGAACGGCGATGTATCGATCTGCGCCCTGTCCCGGGACAATCAGGACCTGCACTTCGGCAACGTGCGGGAAGAGGGCTTCCGCCTCAAAAGTGTCTGGGAAAAGACCCGGATGGACCTGCTCAGGAGCCGCTACGTCGTGGCCGAGGATCTGGCGGGGATCTGCGGCGATTGCGTGTGGAAGTATCAGTGCAAGGGATCTTGCAGGGCCTGGGCCTATGAAGAGGGGGGCAGCTTCGACGCTCCTTTCCCCATCTGCGAGGCTCTCGACGATGCAGGAGCGTTCCCCAACCTGTATCGGCTGTCCTCCCAGAACGCGGCGGCAGCCGCGGCCTTCCAGCGCATGAGCGTCGGATGTGGTTGCTCGCATTGATCTGGAATGGAGAGCTCGCGGAGCCGCCTGGAAAAGGCATTTGATCGCTTCTTCCAGGCCGGCTCCAGAGACGGCTCGGTCCAGGCGCTGGAAGTCGGGTGTGGCGATGGCCGGGGCAGCGAGCTCGTGCTCCGGCACCTGGTCCGGTGCTACGGCAGCTCCGCGTTCGACTTCTGCGTCCTCGACATCGACATGGAGAGGGTGGTCGAAGCTTCCCGCCGCCTGCAAGGGGAGCCGTTCCGCCGCCGCCGTGTGCTGCGCGGCGACATGTATGACCTGCCGTTCCCGGCGGCCTGCTTCGATTTCCTGGTGGCTCTGAACGTCTTCTTCTGGGCCGAGCGACAGAAGCTCCTGGCCGAAGCGGCCAGAGTGCTCAAGCCCGGAGGGGGCCTGCTGGCCTGCGATCGCCTGCCCGCTGCCTCGGAGGAGGAACGGCTGCTGATCACGACGAGCCTGAGCCGGGAGCAGATCCTCGGCCAGCCATGAGCACCACCATGGTCCAGCCGCTGCCGCGCCTGTTGGCGGACCTGCGCGTGCCGGCCCGCGACGGCTCCGGGCTGGCCACCGACGTCCTCCTGCCGGAATCACCCGGCGCACACCCGACGATCGTGGTCCGTACTCCCTACGGCCGGCGCCGGCCGTTCCTGTACGGTTTCGCCCGCCATCTGAACGCCGCCGGCTTCAACATCCTCCTCCAGGACTGCCGGAGCTCGGCGGACGGCGACGGCGGGTTTCTGGAACACGAGGAGAGCGACGGGCTCGCGACCCTGGAGTGGCTGGCCGGGCAGCCGTGGGCCGACGGGCAGGTCGGCTTGCTCAGCCTGTGCATCTCGAACCTCTCGAACTTCCTGGCGTTGACCGCCTCGCCGCCTCCCGGAATCGAGATCCGCACCGTGGCCAACGTGATCGGCGTCACCAGCATGCACTCCTCCTTCTATCAGCAGGGAGCTCTGCGCCTCCACCACAGCCTTCCCTGGGCCGTCATGCTGGACCCCCGATGGGCCTCGGCGCAGGCCGCCTGGCAGCAGCTCCCCTGGGACCATCTGTTCCGTCATCTACCGGTCGCCGGCACGGCGGAGGAAGCGGGCGGGGCGTCCGTGATCTGGCAGAGGCTGGCGCTCGCCCAGCCGGCCTACAGCGCGGACTGGGAGACCTTCGACGTACGGCACCGCCTCGCCGGTCTGCGCACGCCGGTCCTCCACCTGTCCGGCTGGTACGACATCACTTTGGATCAGGTCCTCGATCTCTACGGGCGGCTGCGCTCGGCGGCGCCCGGAGCGCCGGAACAGCGCCTGATCGTCGGACCCTGGGACCATAGCTCGATCTTCGCGTCCTTCCTGCGCAACGGCATCGCGGCCACGGAGCTCGGCGCGCGGGCACCGATCAATCTGCTGCCGGTCCTCCGGCAGTGGTTCGAGCGGTGGTTCGCCGGCCCGCGCCAGCAGGAGGCTGCCGCCTGTTTCGCCGCGCAGCCGGAGACCCTCCTGTTCGTCATGGACGAAGAGGCCTGGATCGGCGCCGACGGTTTTCCACTGGCCCAGGCCACGTTCCAGGACTTCTATCTCGCGACCGGCGCGGATCGCCGCGGCGCGCTCGTCCCGCGGCCGGCTGCCGCCGGAGAGGACAGCTTTCTCTATGATCCCGAGGACCCGGTGCCCACCCGGGGAGGGTTGATCTGGCCTTTCGCCTCCCAGGGGCTGGTGCCCGGTCCGGCCGACCAGTCCGAGCTGGAAAATCGGCGCGACATCCTGGTCTATGACAGCCCGCCGCTCGCGGAGGACCTCGTCATCGCCGGCCCCGTCGAGGTCGATCTCTGGGCGGCCACCTCGGCCGTGGACACCGATTTCACGGCCAAGCTGGTCGACGCGGCCCCGGACGGCACCGCCCGGGTGATCCAGGACGGTATCGTGCGCGGCCGCTTCCGGCAGGGACCCGTCCGGGAGGAGCTCCTGGAGCCCCATCGGCCCTACCTCTTCCGGATCTCTCTGCTGGCGACGGCCCACCGCTTCCGGGCCGGGCACCGCGTGCGGCTCGAGGTTTCGAGCAGCAACTTCCCCAAGTTCGACCGGAATCTCAACACCGGGGACCCCCTGCACACCGGCACCGCCGGCATTCCGGCTGCGCAGACGGTGTTCCACGGGGGCGCGCGGCCCTCCCAGCTACGCCTGCCGGTGCTGTCCGGGCCGACCCTGGAAGCCCTGCGCTGGACCCCTCCGGCGGAATGGCGGGTCATCTCGAAGGCGGAGGGGGAACGTGTCGCTCGCACTGCCTGATCCGGGCTCGGGCCGGCAGGTGCTCAGCGAGAAGCTGGTGGTCCGCGCCCCCGACCGGACGGAGCTGCGCACCGACGTGTACCGGCCCACGCGAGGGGCTCCCTTCCCCACCGTGCTCGTGCGCACGCCCTATGACGCGGCCGATCCGGGCCACCTCCAACTGGCGGGGGCTCTGGTGCGGCGCGGCTTCGCCGTGGTCCTGCAGAACGTCCGCGGGCGCTATGGCTCCGAGGGGACCTTCTCGCCCTTTCTCCATGAGCGAGAGGACGGTGCCGCGACGCTCGGCTGGCTCGCCGGGCAACCCTGGTGCGACGGCAGGGTCGTCCCTTTCGGCCTCTCCTACTCCACCTATACGGCCTTCGCCCTCGCCGCCGGGCCGCGCCAGGGGCTGATTCTGCCCGGCCTCGTGGCGCTGGCCGGCATGGCAACTCCCTACGACTTCTTCTATCGAGGCGGGGCCCTCGTCCTGCACTGGGCCCTCCCCTGGTCGCTCCTGGTCGCCGGGGACCGTCAGCGGAGCCTGCATCCGAAAGAGCTGCGCCAGCGGCTGCAGGAAGCGCTGGGCGGCGGCCCCGGCTGGCGCGAGTGGACCAGTTCCCGCCTCCCCGCGGAGGAGCCCTGGCGCGAGATCGACCTGGTCCCGGACCTGCCCTCGCCGCCGCCGGTGCTCCACGCCGGCGGCTGGGGCGATTTCGCCATCGATGCGGGCCTGGCCCTCTATCACCGCCTGGCGCAGGTGGCGACGCCGGGATCGCAGCGGTTGATCGTCGGGCCGTGGACGCACGAGCGGATCCTCTCCGCCCTCCTGGCCGGCCTCGGAGTGGGCGGCACGGTTCCGGATCCCGCCGACTCCGGCCTGGCGGAAGGCGTGCTCGCCGCGTTGGAGACCTGGCTGCGCCCCGGCGACTCCCGGCGCGCCGGGGCCTCCGTCCGGCTCTGGCGTACCGAGGGGAACGAGGCCGAGGGGAAGTGGCTCTCTTTTCCGGCGTGGCCGTCCGCCGCGCGCCGCGCGACGTTCCACCTCGCCTCCGGCGGCCGCCTTGGGGAACACCCATCGGACGACGGTGGAGCCGACCGCTGGCTCCATCGCCCGGACGATCCGGTTCCGACGCATGGAGGGAGGTGCTGGCCCATGGCCGGCTGGAGCGCTGCCGGTCCGCTCGACCAGACGCCAGTCGAGGAGCGCCCGGACGTGCGGGTCTACACCAGCGACCCGCTCCCCGCGGAGCTCGACACGTGCGGAGCACCGGCCGCCGAGCTGTGGGTGGCGGAGCCGTCCACCGTCGCGGCAGAGCCGGTGCACTACCATGCGAAGCTCGTAGACGTGCAGCCGGACGGCCGCGCTCTCTTTGTCGCGGACGGCGTGGAGCGAGCCGGCGCGTCGGCGGTCGCCCGGCAGATCACCGTTCGCATCGGTACCATATGCCACCGCTTCCGGGCCGGCCACCGCGTCCGGCTGGAGGTGGCGGCCAGCGACCACCCCCGGTTCGCGGGCGCCGGGAGGGAGGGGAGGCGCACACTCCATTTCGGCTCCCCCTTGTCGTCCCGGCTCCACCTGCCGCTCGGCAACTGAGCCCCGGGCTGAGGTACTCAGGATGAAAGAGACACTCCTCCCCCTGCTTCCGGAGGTGGCCCGATGAGCGCCTCGCATGGTGACCTGATCCGCCAGATCCGGGAGTTCATCGTCTTTTCGTTCGTCCGTGGCGAGCAGCCGGAGGCGCTCGATCCGGATCTGAATCTTATCGAAGCCGGAATTCTCGATTCCCTCGCGATCATCGAGGTGGCCGACTACCTGGAGAGTCTGTCGGGAGCCCCCGTGCAGGGTCACGAGATCAATCCCGAGACCATGGGCACGATCTCGGCGATGGCCCGCTTCGTCGCGGCGCGGAGGAAAGCGGGGGGCGTCGCATGACGCACCGGCTCTCCGATCTCCTGGGTCAGCGGGCGGCAGAAACCCCGCAGGCCGTGGCCCTGGAGCTGGAAGAGCGCAGCGTGTCGTACGGCGAGCTCGCGGCCTGGGTGGCCCAGCTCGCCGGAACCCTCCGACAGTCCGGGATCGGGCGCGGCGACCGCGTCGGGATCCATGCTCCGAAAGGCCTCCTGGCCTATGCGGGGATCTTCGCCACCCTGCGGGCCGGAGCAGCCTACGTGCCCCTCGACCCGCAAGCACCGCCGGCACGGACCGCCCGGATCCTCGACGACGCGGCGCCACGGGCCCTCTTCGCCGATCGCTTCCCGGAGACAGCTCCTGCTCCCGAAGGCCTGGAGCTGATCATCCTGGACGGCGCCCCGCCCGCGGGGGATTGCGCCGGCCGGCGCGTGCTCGGCTGGGACGAGGCCCTGCGCGAGGGGCTCTCTGCTCCGGTCGAGCTCCCGGCGGCCGGAGACGATCCGGCCTATGTTCTCTACACCTCGGGGTCCACCGGCCAGCCGAAGGGTGTCGTCCATTCTCACCGCAGCGCCCTGGCCTTCATCGACTGGGCCGTCGAGGCCCTGACGATCCGCCCGGACGATCGCGTGGCAGGGGTGGCCGGCCTCCACTTCGACCTGTCGACGTTCGACCTGTTCGCGACCATGGCGGCGGGAGCGACCCTCGTGCCGCTCCCGGAAGGGGTGCTCTGGCGTCCGCGGGAGGCGAGCCGGTGGATCTCCCGGCAGCGGATCACGACCTGGTACTCGACGCCATCGACCCTGGTCCTCCTGCTCACCCGCGGCGGTCTGGCCGAGGCGGCGCCGGACGCCCTCCGCCGGGTCCTGTTCGCCGGCGAGGTCTTTCCGATCAAGCACCTGAGGCGTCTGCGCGAGGCGATCCCGCCGGAGACGGCGCTTTTCAACCTGTACGGCCCGACCGAGACCAACGTCTGCACCTGGCACCCGGTCTCCGCGCTTCCCGGGGAGGGGGAAGATCTGCCGATCGGCCGTCCCTGCTCCGGCGACGAGGTCCTGGTCCTCGACGCCGAGGGTCGCCCGGTCCCGGAAGGAGAGGAGGGAGAGCTGTGGGTGCAAGGTCCCTCGGTCATGCTCGGCTACCGGGGCGCCCCGGAGCTCACCCGGCGGGTCCTGCGGCAACGGTCCGGGGCGCCGGAGGGCGAGGAGTCGTGGTACACCACGGGCGATCTGGGCCGGCGGGATGGACGCGGGGACCTCCACTTCCACAGCCGCCGGGACCACATGGTCAAGGTCCGCGGATACCGGGTCGAGCTCGGAGAGGTCGAGGTGGCCCTGTACAGCCATCCGGACATCCGCGAGGCCGCGGTGGTGGCCGTCCCCGACGAAGACCAGGGCGTCCGCCTGCGGGCCTGCGTGGTCACCGAGGAGCCGGCCAGGTGCTCGGTGCTCGAGATCAAGCGCCACCTGGGAGGGCTCCTGCCGTCGTACATGCTGCCGGCCGAGATCATCCTCCTCGACACCCTGCCGACCACCCCCTCCGGCAAGGTGGACCGAGCCAGCCTGGCGCGCGCCGAGGTGCAGGAGGCGACCTGATGGATTTCCGTCCGACCGCCGAACAGAAGAGCTTGCAAGAAGAGATGGCGGCCCTGGCCGCCCGCCTGCCGGACACCGCGGCCGGGGACCAGTTCCCGGCCCAGTCCTGGCGTCTGTGCGGCGAGGCCCGGCTGCACGGCCTGCCGGTGCCGCGGGAGCACGGTGGGCGGGAGGCGGACCTGCTGACCACGGCTCTGGCCCTGGAGGCGTTCGCCGCCGCCTGTCGCGACGAAGGGCTCGCGTTCTCCGTCTGCGCGCATATGCAGACCTGCGCTCTCCCCATCGCCCGCTTCGGGTCGAACGAGCAGAAGCGCCAGTACCTCCCGGATCTCTGTTGCGGCGCTCTGGTGGGAGGCAACGCGACCACCGAGCCGGAGGCGGGCTCGGACGCCTTCTCGATGCAGACGACCGCCGTCCGGGACGGGGAGGGGTATCGCCTCCAGGGCCACAAGTGCTTCGTCACCAACGGCCCCGTGGCCGACCTCCTGGTGGTCTACGCCGTGACCAACCCGAAATACCGGCAGTTCGGAGGCATCTCGGTCTTCCTCGTCGAGACCTCCCGCGAGGGAGTCCACCGCGGCGCACCGATGGACAAGATCGGCCTGCGGACCGCTCCCTGGTGCGACGTCCGGCTCGACTGCTGCTGGGTGCCGGCGGCGCACCGGCTGGGCGAGGAGGGGGCGGGGACCGAGATCTTCTCCAGGGCGATGGAATGGGAGCGGCTGCTCATCCCGATGATCGCGGTGGGGCGGATGGCCGACACCCTGGAGCGCTGCCTGGAGCACTGCCGGGTCCGCCATCAGTTCGGGCGTCCCCTGGGCAAGCATCAGGCGGTGGCGCAGAAGCTGGTCGACATGAAGGTGGACCTGGAGATCTCACGGCTCCTCCTCTATCGGGCCGCGTGGCTCCAGGACCAGGGGGAGAAGGCGCTCCTCGAGACCGCCCTCGGCAAGCTGGTGGCGACCGAGAGCCGCCTCCGCTCCTGCCTCAACGCGATCCAGGTACACGGAGCCCGCGGCTGCATCCCGGACTTCGGGATCGAACGCGAGCTGCGCAATGCGGTGCCGGGGACGATCAGCTCGGGAACATCGGAGGTGCAGAGGATGATCATCGCCCGCTTCCTCGGGCTCTGAGCGCCGGACGCTACTTCCGCACGCGCACCCGCTCCTCAAGGTGCTTCCCGAAGAGCTCGCGCAGCGCGGGGTGCTAGGATCTCCAGCAAATGTTCCGCACCAAGCGCGCTCCGTTCCTGGCCGCCGCCCTCCTCACCGTCCTCCCGGCTGCCGCGCAAGAGGCCCCGCAGGAGCAGGAAGAGACCTTCTTCGAGTCGATCGACGTCCAGGTGGTCAACGTCGAGGTGTTCGTCACCGACCGCCAGGGCAAGCGGGTCACCGGACTGTCCCGCGACGATTTCGAGATCCTCGAAGACGGCAAGCCGGTCGAGATCTCGAACTTCTATGCCGTCGACGGGGGACGCAGCGAGCTTCCCAGGGAAACCGAGACCGCCGCGGCGCCTGCACCCGCGGTGCCCCGGCCGGAGCCTTCGGGTGAGATCCCTCCCGAGCAGCGGCTCCACTTGGCCATCGTCGTCGACGACCTCACGCTCGCGGCGCAGAGCCGCAACCGCTTGTTGCAGTCCCTGGAGAAAGAGGTGCTCCCGCGCCTGCGGCCGGACGACTTCGCCATGGTCGCGGTGGTCGGCGGCAGCTCCGTCCGCATCGTCCAGGGTCTGACCGCCGATCCGGCCCAGATCCGGACGGCGCTGGAGGAGGCGACCCGGTCCGCCCCCCAGGGCACCGCGCGGATGATGGACAAACGGGAGATGCTGAGCCGGATCGACAACGTCGGCCTCCAGATGCCCGGCGAGAACCAGGGCGCCGACTTCAACGCCGGGGTGGTCGAGCAGCTCTACCACGACCTCCAGTCCTACGCGGCGCAGCGCGGCATGGAGGCACGGGCCAGCCTGAACGCCCTGGAGAGCTTCGTCGACTCCCTCTCCGGCCTGCCCGGCCGCAAGGCCGTGCTCTACATGGGAGGCGGCCTGTCGACGCGGCCCGGCGAGGCTCTCTTCCAGGCCTGGCAGAGCAAGTTTGGAACCCTCGCGCGGGTCCGCGGGGTCAACATCAGCACGTCCTCCTTCGACGGCCAACGGGAGGACCTGTCCAAGAACTTCCACGACCTGGTCGAGCACGCCAATGCCAACCGGGTGACCTTCTACACTCTGGGCGCTCTCGAAGAGCTCTCCGGGGTCGGCGCCGACACCCGCACCAGCGACAGCTGGGGCGTCACCCTGGAGAATCTGGAGAAGATGAACCTTCAGCAGTCGCTCGAGCGGATCGCCAGCGGCACCGGCGGCCTCGCCGGAGTCGACCTCATCGATCCCCGCTCGCTGTTCGACCGGATGCGGCAGGACTTCGACTCCTACTACTCCCTGGGCTACGTCCCGGTCCGCCGGCGCGACGGCAAGAACCGCAGAATCGAGGTGCGGATCCGCGGCCAGCAGAACCTCCAGGTCCGCACCCGCGAAGGGCGCCGCGACCAGAGCAACCGCGAGCGGATGACCGCCCGGACCCTGGCGGCCCTGATGCTCGATCCGGGAGGGAACGCGCTGGAGCTGGCGGCCGATTTCGTCGGCGAGACGAAGCAGAAGGACGAGTATCTGGTGGACGTGCTCGTGAAGTTCCCCCTGGCCAAGCTGGTCCTGCTGCCCAAGGAGCGCTTCCACGAGGGGAAGGTGACGCTCTTCGTCGGAGCCCGGGACAGCCGCGGCCGGATGTCCCCGATCCAGGAGATCGACGTGCCGATCCGCGTGCCCAACGACCAGCTCCTGACCGCCCTCGGCCAGACCGCCGCCTATAAAGCCACCCTCCGCCTGCGCGGCGACGCCCACACCGTGGCCGTGTCGATCCGCGACGAGCTGGGCAACGCGGACTCGGCGATCGCGGTGCCGTATACCCCGGGGGGGAAGGGGTAGGGGCCCCCTAGAACGCGTCCACCTCCAGCCCGCCGCAGTACTTCCCGGCCGCGTTGCGGTAGGTCTTCACCTGGCCGGTCAGCGTGTCGGTCACGTTGATCGTGTACTCCAGGTCCGACAGCGCTCCCCAGAAGAAGTCGATCCGGTCCCCCTGGTCGATGATCTTCGCCATCAGCTCCAGGTTCGAAGCCTGGCCGAAGTGGAAGGCGCCGGTCAGCTTGGAGAAGGGGACGGCCACGCCCTGGCCCGAGGTGCCGTTGCCGGGGTTGCGCCAGTCCACCTTCACGGTGAAACGGTCGTCCAGGCAGAGCTCCTGGCCGCTGGAGCGGCAGCCCGCCGCGGCCGCCACGGCCCGGCCGGTGGCCGAGGACGGCGGCGCCAGCAGGTCGACTCCCACGCCTCCCGGGAAGGCCCCCTGGTCGATGCCGCCGCAGTCTCCCGCCGTATTCTGGTAGGTCTTCGCCTGGCCGGTCCTCAAGTCGGTGATGATCAGCCGGTACTTGAGGTTGGTCAGCTGGCCCCAGAAGACCTTCACCACGTCGCCGAAGTCGAGCAGCTTGACCATCAGCTCCAGGTTCGACGGATCGCCGAAGCTGAAGAACCCGGCGGCGTCCGTGCGCGGCAGCGCGCGGCCGATGCCGGAGGTGCCGTTGAACTGGTTGTCCCACTGCACCTCGACCTGGAACCGCTTCTTCAACAGGCAGAGCTTGTCCGCTCCGGCCCGGCAGACCGCGCCGGGCGCCGTCCGCACGGCATAGCGCGAGTGCGTCGCCTCGACGACCCGGACGTTGTCCCGCTGGTTGGCGATGCCGACGGGGTGGCCGTCGAAGGTCGCGTTCGGGCTCGAGAAGTGGTCGATGCGCGGGCATTCGGCGCTCGAGCCGCACTGATTGGAGTAGGCCATGATCGTCCGGAAGCTGCCGTTGACAAGGTGGCCGAAGGCATAGGGGAAGAGAGCCTCGTTCGGCGGATCGGCGTTCGGCGGGTCGTGCTGAGCTCCGAGGTTGTGCCCGAGCTCGTGCATCAGCACCTGATCGTCGAGGCAGGCCCGGAGGACGAGCGAGACGCCGATCGGCGTGGCCCGCCCCTCGTACTCGTCGCGGTCCATGAGGTTCGCGATGCCGCAGATGCCGGGGGAGCTGAGCGTGATGATCGAGATCAGCGGCGCGTTCGCCTGCCGGCGCAGCGCGACCATCGCCGGATCTTCGTACAGAAAGATCAGGTCGTCGACCGGGTTCTTCTGCTCCTGGTGGCTCACCTCGCGCATCAGGACGAGGTCGATGCGGGCGTTGATGTTGCCGTTGGCGAGGGCCGTGTTGGCGTCGTCCACGGCGGCCCGGATCTGCAGCTGGAGCCGGTTGGGGTCGCCCAGCGTCGAGGCACGCGGATAGACCACGACGAGCCGCAGGCGGGTGAACCCCCCGGCCGTTGCCACGGCCGCCGGAGAGGTCTCCAAAACCGTGGCACCGGCCGCCTGTTTCATCACCAGCGGCACGATCTCGGACTTCTCGTTCGTGCCGCACGGCAGGTCGGTCTCGACCGCCTGGACCAGCCAGAGCCGTCCTGCCTCGGGCACGATCTTGAAGATCCTGCCCGGCGTGACGATCCGCCCCTGGACCATGTTCTTCCAGACGGTCAGGGTGACGTGCCCGTTGACCTCCCCCTTCGCATTGACCATCCGTCCGCGCCAGGCGTAGTCGCGCCGGCCGCGCTTCTCGACGTCCGTGCGCTCGACGTGGAGCAGCCGCCCGTCCGGGAGGGGCAGCGAGAGCCGGCGCCCGTCCGGATTCGCCAGCGCGGCGAGGTCCAGGCGGACCGGCGCCACCATCGGCGAGGACGCCAGGGCCGCGGGGATCTTCACGGACGAGGCGTCGACGAGGCGCAGCATGGCGACCTCGGCCGCCGCCGCCGGGCGTTCAAGAGTGAGGACCGCGAAGAGCGCGGCGAAGAAAACGGCGAGGGTGCGGCGGGAAGACATTGGGACGAGCTCCTTTCAGAATCGAAAGACGAGGGACTATTCTAGCAAAGACCCGGATCTCCCCATGCTACGATCGCGCTCTCGACTCCGGAGACGACGCCGCACCGTGCCTCGACCGATGCTCCTCCGCCCTTTCGCCGCGAGCCTGATCGCCGCGCATCTGCTCGCCGCGGGAGGCGCCGCGGCACCGCTGCGCGTCCTCCCCACCGGCGGCCTGCGCGTCGAGAGCGCCGCTCTCCTGATGAGCGGGCAGGAGGGCGGGACCATCCCCTTCGCGGCGCTCGCGCTCCCCTTCCCCGGCGAGGGCGACCGGGCGCGCGTCCCCGTCATCGTCGAGATCGACGGCACCGACCTCCTGGCCGGCCAGAGCGATCCCCTGCTGCGGATCGAGGTCTCCCTCTATGCCCTGACCGGAACCGGCAACGTCCAGGGCTCGCGCATGGACACCGTCGAGATCGACCTGGAGCAGCTCGGCACCGGGGTCGGCGAGAGCGGCGTCCGCTACGTTGGCGAGCTCGCCCTGCCGCCCGACATCTATAGCCTGCGCATCCTGGTGCGCAACATGGCCACGGGCGAGCTCGGGCTGCGCACGCTGCCGGTCAACGTGCCGCCGTTCCGCAAGAGCTCCGGCATCCTGCTGCCGCCGGCCTTCGCCGATCCGGGGGCGGATCTGTGGATCACCGCGCGCCCCGCCGCGGCCTCCCCCCTGGCGGTCCTTGGGCCGGCCGATCCCCCCTCGGCGCGGCCGATCCTGGCGCCGAACGAGGAGGCGTCCCTGGTCCTCGCCGGCTGGAAGCTCGGGACCGACAACCTGCGCGTCGAGCTCATCCGCCACTACGAGGAGGAGCATCGGGAGAAGCAGGAGAAAGTCGCCGACCTGCCGGTCAAGATCATCGAGCGGCGGCCGGGGCCCGACGGCCTGGAGATCTTCACCGTCACCTTCAGGCCGGACCGGATCTCTCCGGGCGAATACGACCTGCGCGCCACGATCCCGCGCTCCGCGGCCGACATCCGGGCCGACGCCTTCTCCATGACGACCCGCATCGTGATCTTCCCCGGCGGCGCGCAGGGCTCCGTGTGGGCCGCGCTCAACTCCGGCGGGCGGAGCGCCTCGACGCAGACGGCGCGCAAGGTCGAGCCCGCCCCCGAGAAGCGGCGCAAGCCCTCCCCCGGCCCGATCCGGCGGTCCTACCGCGAGGCCCTGGCGCGGCTCGCCGCGGGAGATCCGGCGGCGGCCTCGGCGGCGGTCAGCGCGCTCGAGACCTCGCTCCTCACCGGGAAAGGGCGCTATGCGAGCGAGGACGTGGCCGAGATCGAGGCCGATGTCGCCAGAGAATTGGCGCGCGGCCTGGCCCGCGCGCACCCCGAGATCCTGGAGCCCGTCTTCATGCTGCATCAGCGGCTCTACCGCGAGGCCTCGGACGCGCGCAACTACCTCCTGGTGAGCCACGCGCGGGAGGTCAGCCTGCAGATCGCCAACGTCCACGCCGACCTCCACCGCACTCCGGAAGGCCGGGCGCGCACCGCCCGCCTCCTCCTCGGTCTGGCCGCGGACCTGCTCAAAAGCGCGCCTCCCGGGCTGCGTGATCGCACCTACCAGCGCATCCTCGATCTCGACGAGACGAACGCGGAGGCCCTCCTCTGCCGGGCCGTGGACCTGGAGCGGCAGGGCAAGTACCCGGCCGCCGTGGACGCGATCGAGCGCCTGCTGCGCGCCCACCCCGAAAACGCCGAAGGGCGGCTCCGCCTCGCGGTCAACCTCATCCGCCTCGGCAACTCCAGGGAGGGGAGGCGCCTGCTGGAAGAGCTGATGAGCGCGCCGCCGGATCCGACCGAAATCAACCCGGTCCTGCTCGCGCGCGAGGAGCTGGTGCGGCTCCTGATCACCCAGAACGAGCTCGCCGAAGCCGAGCGCCTGGCCCGCGAGGGGCTGGAGCGCGCGCCGGGGGAGGAGAAGCTGATGCTTCAGCTCGCCCTGATCCAGGACCTGAAGCGCGACGCCCGCGGCGCCCGCGCCACTCTGCAGCCGCTGGAAGAGCGCCCCCGCCCCTCCGAGCCCGTCTCGGCGCGGCACCGCTACAACGCCCTGCCCCTCGACCGGCTCGCAGCCATCCGCGACGAGCTCACCTCGAACGCCGCCGGGCACTTCGCGGAGCTCGCCGTGGCCCTGGGCGGAGGGGAGGCGCCGTGAGGAGGCTCTTCGCTCTCCTGCTTCTCCTCCTCCCCCTCTCCGCCGCCGCCCAGCTCCCGCCGCGGGTGGTCATCCTGCTGCCCCTGGCCGGCCAGCCGATGTTCGGGGGGACCGAGATCGTGCTCGACGTGGAGCGCGGCGGCTTGCCGATCGAGAAGGTCGAGATCTTCTTCGACAACGTCCGGGTGGCGGTGCTCGGGCGCCCGCCCTGGCGGACGATCGTGGATGCCGGCCAGGAGAACTCCGAGCACCACATCGAGGTCATCGTCCACGACACGCGCGGCGCCACCGCCTCGGCCGAGGTGCGCACGCCCCGGCTCCAGGTGGACGACGAGATCGACGTGGACCTGCAGCAGCTCTTCGTCACCATCGAGAACAACGGCCGGCGCCAGGAGGGGCTGACGCGCGAGGACTTCACCATCTTCGACGACGGCGCGCCGCAGACCATCGCCACCTTCGAAGGCGGCGACATCCCCTTCACCGCCGTCCTGCTCCTCGACGCCAGCTCCAGCATGAGCGGCCCCCGGCTGCGCACGGCGGTCGACGGCGCGCGCTCCTTCGTGCAGTCGATGAACCGCCTCGACGAGGCCAAGGTCCTCCTCTTCTCCGACCAGGTCCGGAAGGAGACGCCGTTCACCAGCGTGCCCTCGATCCTCACCCTCGGCCTGGGCGACGTCGAGGCCGGCGGAGGCACCGCGCTCAACGACGCGCTCTACGTCGGCCTCAAGCGGCTGGAGGGGCGGCTGGGCCGCAAGGTGCTGATCCTTCTCTCGGACGGCGTCGACGTCGAGAGCGTGCTGCCGATGGAGCAGGTGCGAGCCATCGCCCGCCGCGACCAGGTCGTCCTCTACTGGCTCTGGCTGCGCCGGGAAGGAGAGACGACGGCCGATCCCGGCGCCGGCCCGCAGTACTACAGCGCCTGGCGCGACGCCGAGGGGCACCACGGCGAGCGCACCCAGCTCCGCGACGCCGTCCTGGAGAGCGGCGGCCGCATCGAGCCGCTGGACGGCATCGAGCAGCTCCGGTCGAAGCTCGATTCCATCCTCCACGAGCTGCGCGACCAGTACGTCCTCGGCTACTCGCCCAACAACCTCCGAGGCTCCGGCACCTGGCACCGCATCGAGCTGCGCCTGCGCAACAGCGGTCTCAAGGTGCGCACGCAGGAAGGGTATGTAGAGAAGTAGCGCTGTGCTAGCGTTCTCGGCCCATGCGAACCTCCGCCGTCTGGGCCGCGGCGCTCGCGCTGACGCTCGCCGCCTGCTCGCAACAGCCCGCTCCGCCAAAGCGGGTCCCGGTCGTCCACAGCCTGGCCACCGAGCTGCCGGCGGCCGAGCTGCACCGGGAAATCGGGACGATCGACTTCGGCACGGCCGAGGCGCGCCCGTTCCTTGTGGACGGCTGGTATCAGAATGAAGGGGGCGGCGCGCGCCCCACGATCGTCTGGAGCCGCGGGCGGTCGTCGGCCCTGGAGATCTGGCTCGCGGCGCCGCGGCCGCTCCGCGCGGAGATCCGCTGCGCGCCGTTCGAGCCCCCGGACGGCCAACCCCAGGTGGTCACCGTCGAGCTCAACGGCCAACAGGCCGGCGCCCTCTCCCTGAAGCCCCGCCTGAACGACTACACGATCGAGCTGCCCGTCGCCGCGCAGGTGTCCGGCCGCAACCGCCTGCTCTTCCGGTACCGCAAGGAGACCCGCTTCGACCGCCGCCACCTGGCGGTCTCGTGGGACCTGCTCCGCCTGCGCCCCGGGCGTCCATCGCCCGCCGGCCTGCCGCGCGCCGAGCAGCGCACGGGCGGCAAGGCGACGGCCCTGTTCATCCCGGTGGGATCGGAGGCGACGTTCTACTTCCCGGTCGAAGAGACGGGCACCTTCTCGATCGACGGCGTGCGCGTCCAGGGGAGCGGCGGCAAGCTGCTGGTGATCGCGCGGAGGGACGGCGGCGCGGAGGAGGTGCTGGAGACGATCGAGGGGAGCCGCGGTCCCCGCTCCCTCGAGCTGCCCGGCCAGGGCTCGCGCCTCGTGGAGATCGCCCTCCGCGCCGTGCCCGGCTCGGCCGCCGCTACCGGCGGCTTCCAGCTCCTCGCCCCCGCGGTCCGCACCCTGGAGATCCAGCGGACGGCGGCGGCCGGCGCGAGCGGCAGCGGCGGGACCGAGCGGCCGAACGTCATCATCTACCTCGTCGACACCCTGCGGGCCGACCACGTCGGGACCTACGGCGGGGGATCGCTCACCCCGAACATCGACGCCTTCGCCCGTGACGCCACGGTCTTCGAGAACACCGTGGCCCAGGCCCCCTGGACCAAGCCGTCGGTCGCCGCCATCTTCACCGGCCGGGGGCCGCTCTCGCATGGAGTGCGGCTGCTCCACGACAAGCTGCCGCAGGAGGCCGTCACCCTCGCCGAGCTGCTCAGCGCCCGCGGCTACCAGACCGCCGCCTTCAGCACGAACTGGCATATCCGTAACGAGACGGGGATGGACCAGGGGTTCGGCTTCTTCGACTTCTCCCCGGACGAGGCGGAATCGAACAAGCTCAACCAGCGCCTCTTCCGTTGGCTCGACAATCAGGCGAAAGCGCCGTTCTTCCTCTACGCCCACGCCCTCGATCCGCACGAGCCGTACACGCCGCCGAAGGAGTACCGCGACAAGTACGCGCCCGACGTCCGCCCCGAGGCGGGCTATGACTTCGACTTGAAGCGGGTCGACGTCTCCCGCGGCAAGGAGCGCCGGCAGTACATGGCCGAGATGCGCGAGCTCTATGACGGCGAGGTGGCCTTCAACGACTTCAGCTTCGGCGCGTTTCTGAAGACCCTGCGCGAGCGGGGCCTCTACGACCGCTCGCTGATCCTCTTCGTCGCCGATCACGGCGAGGAGCTCGACGAGCACGGCGCGCGCGGCCACACGAGCCATCTCTATGCCGAGACCCTGAACGTGCCGCTGATCGTGAAATGGCCGGGGCAGCGGCACGGCCAGAGGGTCGCGTCCATCGCGCAGCACATCGACATCCTGCCGACCCTCCTGCGGGTCGCCGGGGCCGAGGCGCCGCAGGGGCTGCCAGGGATGGACCTGGCCGCGGTGGCGGCCTCGGGCGACGACCCGGAGGCGCTGTCCGGGCGCTGGGTGCTCTCGCACTTGAGCCATCGCGACCGGGTCGGCTTCAGCCTCATCCACGCCGGATGGAAGCTGGTCTATCCTCAGACGCCGGCCCTGGCTCCCGGGATCGAGCTCTACCACCGCGCCGACGATCGCGGCGAGACCCGCAACCGCATCAACGAAGCGCCGGTGCGCGCCGGCTGGCTCTCGATGCTGATCCGCGCCGAGTCCGAGCGCAGCCGGAAGTCCGGCCTCAAACCCGAGCACGTGAAGATCGATGAAGAGACGCGGCGGGCTTTGGAGGCTCTGGGGTACCTATGAGGGCTCTTTGCGCCGCCGCCCTCGCTCTGGCCCTCACCGCCTGCTCCCCTACCAACCCAAACATCCCAGTCGTCCACGACCTCGTCGCCGAGCTGCCCGCCGCCGAGCTGCACCGTGAGGTGGGGACGATCGACTTCGGCACCGCCGCGGCGCGCCCGTTTCTGGCCAAAGGCTGGTACCAGAACGAGGGGGGTGGCCGGCATGGCCCCACCGTGGTCTGGAGCCAGGGGGAGAAATCGGCCCTGGACTTCTGGCTGGCGGCGCCCCGCGCGCTGCGGGCCGAGATCCGCTGCGCCCCCTTCGAGCCGCCCGACGGCCTGCCGCAGGTGGTCACCCTGGAGCTCAACGGCCGCCGCATCGGCGAGATCTCCCTCCGGCCGAAGCTGAACGGCTATGCGATCGATCTGCCGCGCGACGCGCAGACCGCCGGCCCCAACCGTCTGGAATTCCGCTACCGGCGCGTGACGCGCGCCCAGCACCGTCAACTGGCCGTCTCCTGGGACCTCCTGCGCCTCGTGCCCAGCCCTGCGGTTCCGGCCGAGCTGCCGCGGGCCGAAGCGCGCCCTGGCTCCCCCGCCCTCCTCCTGCCGTTCGGCACCGAGGCCGGCTACCACTTCGCTTTGAAGGACGGAGGGAAGCTCTCGCTCCAGGGTCTCCGCGGGCAGAAGAGCGGAACGCTCCAGGTGATCGCCCAGGAGGAAGGCGGACGCGAGAAGCTCCTGGAGACGTTGCAGCCCGGTACGGGTCCACGCACGCTGGAGCTTCCCGGACGCGGCGAGCGCCTCGTCCGCCTCGTGCTGCGCGCCGTGCCGGACGACGCCGGATCGACCGGCGGGCTCGTCCTCCTCGGCCCGGCGGTGCGCTCCCTCAGGGGCACCCGGAACGACCGGACCGCCGACCGCGGCGGCCCGGAGCGGCCGAACGTCATCATCTACCTGGTGGACACCCTGCGGGCCGATCGCGCCGGCGCCCGCCGCAGCGGAGCTTCCCTCACCCCGCGCCTCGACGCCTTCGCCCAAGGGGCCACCGTCTTCGAGAACACCGTGGCTCAGGCGCCCTGGACGAAGCCGTCCGTCACCTCGATCTTCACCGGCCTGGGACCGCTCACGCATGGCGTGCGGCGCATCCACGACAAGCTGCCGCCGGAGGCGGTCACCGCGGCCGAGCGGCTCCACGCCGCCGGCTATCAGACGGCCGGCTTCAGCACCAACTGGCACGTCAGCCACGACACCGGCCTGGACCAGGGCTTCGGCTTCTTCGATTTTTCACCGAGAGAGACGGCCTCGGACCTCCTCAACCGGCGCGTGGTCCGCTGGCTCGACGGAAAGCCCGGATCTCCCTTCTTCCTCTACGTCCACGCCCTCGATCCGCACGGCCCGTACGAGCCGCCCCCGGAGTACCGCGCGCGATTCGCACCGGGCGTCCGTCCCGACGCGGGCACCAGCCCGGAGCTGCAGCGGATCTACAAAGCGGGCGGCGAGGTGCGCCGCCGGCTGATCGCCGAGCTCCCGCCCCTCTACGACGCCGAGGTCGCCTTCAACGACCACAGCTTCGGAGCCTTCCTGGACGCCCTGCGCCAGCACGGCCTCTACGAGAGCTCATTGATCCTCTTCGTCTCCGACCATGGCGAGGAATTCAACGAGCACGGCGACCTCGGGCACGGCAACAACCTCTTCGACGAGACCCTGCGCGTGCCCCTGATCGTGAAGTGGCCGCACCAGCGCCAGGGCCAGAGAGTCCGCTCGCTCGCGCAACACGTCGACCTCCTCCCCACCCTCCTGCGAGCCGCCGGCCTCCAGCCGCCCCAAGGCCTGCCGGGAATCGACCTGGCGCTCGTCGCCGCCTCAGGCGAGGACCCGGAAGCCCTCTCCGGGCGCGCCGTCCTCTCGCACCTGAGCCGTGAAGGACGCGGAGGGATCAGCGTCATCCAAGCCGGTTGGAAGCTCATCCACCCCCTGACCCGCGAGATGGCCGAATCCTCGAAGCTCTACCACCTCTCCACCGACGGCGCGGAACGCACCAACCGCCTCGGAGACGTCCCCGTGCGGGCCGGCTGGCTGGAGTCGCTGATCCGTCTCGAACAGGCCCGCAGCCGCGATGGGCTCAAGGCGCAGACGTATGAGATGGATGAGGAGACGCGGCGGGGTCTGGAGGCGCTGGGGTATCTGTAGGTATCTGTAGGAATGCGCGCTCTCAGGAGAGCCGTCGATAGATCTCGGCGTTCTTCCGGACCACGTATTGGGCGGCCCGTGTGAGGTCTTCCTTGGGCTGAGCGAGCATTGCTTCCACACCGGCATGGAGAAGCTCCTCGGGAGCGACTCCTGCCTCTCGGGCGAGCTCACTCAAGCGGAGAGCCTGCTCGTCGGAGAGGTCAATCGTAATCATCGTCATGTAGGGCTCCAATTCCAGGGGGAGGTCCCATTCTACCTCAGCCGTCTGGGATTAACTTGAAGCCGATCTCGCGATCCGAGCCTTGGGGGCTCCGAGCTCCTCGCGAAGAACACGGCGGAGGGTCGCCTCCAAGGACTCCCGGTCGATGAGCTCTCGGAGCGCCTGGTTCATCAGCGTCTGATAGTTGCCGCCGCCCTGCTCGTTCACCTTGCCGCGAAACCAATCCAGGATCTCGTTGTCGATGCGGATTGTGATCCGCGTCTTTCCTGAAGGAGTCGGCTCCACCGCCCCCCGTTCACCCTGACTGAAATCGTATTCTCTCTTCATTAGCATTCTCCCCATAGGATCTCCGTTCGTGCGGTGTCGCCTGACGTGCTGAGATGATGCGAATCCGGTCACCTCGCCACGTGTAGACCGTGGCCGCGTCAGCGAAGTGGACGCCATGCTTCCCAAGATTGATCGCGGCCTTGTTCGCGTCCCACTCATAGCCCTCAATGGTATGCATACGTGTACACCGTGTCAAGCCGCAAGAATCGGATGGCCCCCTCCCTTGAGGCCGGCCGGCTTCCCTCATCTCGTGAGGGGGCTTTACAAGCCACGCCCTCTTCCCCTACTCTTCCCCTCACGACATGAGGGGAACTCTGATGTCCAAAAGCTCTCTCGACCTGTTGCATGGGACCGTGGCGGTCCTGATCCTCAAAGCCCTCACCTGGGGGCCGATGCACGGCTATGACATCTCGCGGACGATCCGCCAGCGCAGCGAAGGCGCCCTTGGGCTGGAGGATGCGGCGCTCTATCAGGCGCTCCACCGGCTGGAAAAGAAGGGGTGGATCGACGCGGAGTGGGGCCTGTCGGAGAACAACCGGCGGGCCAAGTTCTACCGGCTCTCCGACGTGGGACGCCGCCAGCTCGAGACCGAAATGACGAGCTGGCGGGCTTACGTCGAGGCGGTCTCCAAGGTCCTGGAGACGGCTTGAGAGCCCGATGAGATCCAACCGCCGTATCCCCGGCCGGCGCCTCTTCCGGTTCCCCTGGCGCACCGCCGCCCAGGTGGCGGCCGACGTCGACGAGGAGCTCCAGCTCCATCTCGACCTGGCCGCCCAGGAGCTGGTGGACGCAGGCTGGCTTCCGGAAGCAGCCCGCGTGGAGGCGGTCCGCCGCTTCGGCGATCTCGAAGGTACCCGCAAGGCCTGCAGCGCTCTCGATCGGAGCAAGGAGACGCAGATGAAGTGGATGCAGATGCTCGAAGCGCTCGGACAGGACGTCCGGTTCGCCGGCCGGCAGCTCGCGAAGAGCCCCGGCTTCACCTTCGTGATCGTGTTGACCCTGGCCCTGGCCGTGGGCGCGAGCACGTCGATCTTCAGCGTGGTCCACGGAATCCTGCTGAAGCCGCTCCCCTTCGGCCAGTCCGACCGGCTCCTCTGGGCCATGGCGCTCAGCAACGGAGAGGAGTCCACCCTCTCCTATCCGAACTTCTCCGACTGGCGCGATGCGAGCAAGACGGTCGCGCAGGCCGCATCCTTCCATCCCGGCTCGATCAACCTCTCGGGGGACAGCGGTGATCCCGAGCGGTTGATCGGGATGTACGTGAACGCCGAATTCTTCTCGGTCCTGGGGATCAAGCCCCTGGCCGGCCGGTGGTTCGCTCCCGGCGAGGACAAGCCGGGCGGACCGGCGGTCGCCGTGATCTCGGAGGTCCTCTGGGAGCGGCGGTACGGCCGGGATCCCGGGCTGATCGGCCGCAGCATCCGCCTGAACGGCACGCCGTTCACCGTGATCGGCATCGTCCACCGGAAGGAGCAGTTCTTCGACGTCGCCGAGGTCTGGATCCCCCTCGGGTTCACCTTCGAGAACCTCCAGGAGCGCAACAGCGTCTACCTCGGCGCCATCGGCCGCCTCGCCCCGGGAGCCACCCTGAAGGAGGCCCGGAGCGAGGCCAAGGCGATCGGCGAGCGGCTGGCGCGGCAATATCCCGAGGCGAACACCGGCTATTCGATGGACATGGAGCCGCTCCAGACCTATCTGGTGGGCGAGGTCCGCACCCAGCTCCTGGTCCTGCTCGGGGCCGTGCTGTTCGTCCTTCTGATCGCCTGCGCGAACGTGGCCAACCTCCTGCTGGTCCGGGCCACCGCGCGGGAGGGGGAGGTCGCCATCCGCTCGGCTCTCGGCGCCCGGAAGGGGCGGATCGTGCGGCAGCTGCTGACCGAGAGCATCGTGCTGGCCGCGCTCGGAGGCGGCGCGGGCGTGGCGCTTGCCATCTGGATGACGAAGGCCCTGGTGGCCCTGGCTCCGGCGCAGACGCCGCGTCTCGACGAGGTGGCGGTGGACGGCCCGGTCCTCCTCTTCGCCCTGGGGATCACCCTGGTGACTGGCCTGCTGTTCGGGCTCGCCCCCACGCTCCAGGCCTCCCGGCCGAATCTGACCGTGGCCCTGAAGGAAGGAGCGCGCGGCTCGCGCGGCCGGGCGTCCACCCGGGCGCGCAACACCCTGGTGGTCGCGGAGATCGCCTTGGCCGTGATGCTCCTGGCCGGAGCGGGTCTCCTCCTCCGCAGCTTCGCGCGGCTCCAGGAGGTGCCCCTGGGCTTCCAGGTGGAGAACGTCCTGAAGCTCCACGTCAGCCTCCCCTCCTCTCGGTATGACGACGACGCGAAGCTCCGGGCTTTCGTGGACGGCCTCGTCGAGCGGCTGAAAGCTGTACCGGGAGTTCGGTCGGCGGGGGTGACGGTCTACGGGCTGCCGCTGACCGGCGGCGTCAACGTCTGGTCGTTCACCATCGCGGGCCGTCCGCCGGTCCCCCAAGGGCAGGAGCCCGTCATGCGGGCCGGCGTGGCGACGCCCGGGTTCTTCGAGACCCTGGGCATCCGAGTGGCCCGCGGCCGGGCGCTGGACGCGCGCGACCGCGAGGGAGCCACGCCGGTGATCGTCATCAACGAGGCGGCGGCACGGCGCTACTTCCCGAACGAAGAGGCTCTGGGGAAGCGGATCATCCTGAGCCCGGACAACCCGGACGGCTTGGAGATCGTGGGAATCCTCCGGAACTTCAAGCAGAACGCCCTTGCGCAGGAGATCGAGCCGCAGATGTACCTGCCCTATGCTCAAGCTCCCATGCCGTCACTGGCCGTGGTCGTGCGCACGGCGTCTGATCCGGCGGCCGTCACCGCCCCGGTCGCGGCCAAGGTGCACGAGCTCGATCCCGAGATTCCCGTCTATGCCGTGCGGACCATGGAGGAGGTCCTGGCTCTGTCGTCGGCCCAGCCGAAGTTCTACATGCTCCTGCTCGGCGCGTTTGCGCTCATCGCGCTCCTCCTGGCGGCCGTGGGGATCTATGGCGTGATCGGCTACACCGTGCGCCAGAGGACGCAGGAGATCGGCATCCGCATGGCGCTGGGCGCTTCGCGGGAGCGGGTCCTCCGGATGGTCGTGCGGCAGGGATTGACGCTGGCGGCGCTCGGCGCGGTGGCGGGTCTCCTGGGAGCGCTCCTCGCGACGCGCGGGATGCAGAGCCTTCTCTATGAGGTCAGCGCCACGGACCCGGCGATCTATCTGACCGTCGCTGTCGTTCTGGTCGCGGTGGCCGCCGTGGCGTCCTGGCTGCCGGCCCGGCGGGCGGCAGGGACAGAGCCTTTGCTGGCGTTGCGGGGGCAGGGGGCATAGGCGCTCACTTTCCAATCCCGGAGCACGGCCCCCTGGCCCGGAGTCCGGACGATCTGGCCCAAGGTCCGAACCAGCCGGCCCGGAATCCGGGCGAGCTGGCCCAAGGTCCGGATGACCTCGCCGCGGGCCGAGCCGTCCGGCCCGAAGTCCGGACGACCTGGCCCAAGGTCCGGATGATCTGGACCAAGGTCCGGAGGATCCGGCCCGGAATCCGGGCAACTTGGCCCAAGGTCCGGAGGACCAGGCCACCCGCCGAGCCGGTTGGCCCGAAGTCCGGGCGGCTCAGCTCTCGGGCCGGTTGGTCCGGAGTTCGGGCCAGGCGGCTCAGCCCTCGGGCCGATGGGTCCGGCCTTCGGGCCGGACGGCTCAAGCTCTCGGGCCGGTTGGCCCGGACTTCGGGCCAGGTGGGCCTGCCTGCGGGCGGGGCGCCTCAGTCTCGCGGCTGGTTGACTGGGCCCCCGGGCCAGGGGAGTCAGCCTTTGGGCGCGCTGATCCAGGCGTCGGGCCGGTCGACCTGGCCTTCGTCTATGGGGGCAGGGGGGGCCTTTCTGCGCTCCAGGTAGAGCTCCCGGTCCTCATCCAGCTTGCGGCGGGCGGCGTCGAAGGCGTCCCGGATCACTAGATGCAGGTCCGGGTCTTCCTTCTGATTGATGACGTACTCGTGCCCGGGTACGGTCAGGTCGATCCGCACGGCGTACGGCCCGCCATGGCGGTGGTGCTTGCTCGGTCCCTGGACGATGACGTGGCAGCCGATGACCCTGCCGTTGAACTTCTCCAGCTTCGTCGCCTTGTCCCGGATGATCGCCTCGATCGGGTCGGTGAGGTCGAAGTCCTGCGCAGCGATGGTGAGCGGAAGCTTCATAGCGTTCTCCTTGGAACGATGACAGCCCTCCAAGGCGGCATTCGCCTCGGCGCCGGTCGTTGAGACCGCCGTCGCTCCGGCGAGAGTCTTGGTTTTGGCTGTCATGCCACTGAGTCGATTATGGCGCAGATTGCGCCGCTCGTCACCAACTTCTTTCTCACCAGAGGATGCGCGTCGAGTGTCCGAGGCCGAGCAGGGCCACCCCCAGGCAGGCGGCGATCAGGCAGAAGAGATTCCACCGCGGATGCACGCCGAGCAGCGCGCCCGCGCCGAAGAGGCTCGCGTAGAGGTTCGGGACAAACATCAGGGGTGAAGCCCCGACCCGGGCGATCCACCAGACGTTGAACGGGTTCGCACAGGCGTCGTTGGGCACGAGCAGCAGGAGATCGAGGACGAAGAGGCCGAGGAGAGCCCCGGCGCTCCGTCCGCCCTGATAGAGAACCGCCAGCCCCGCCGCCGCCGCGAAGCCGACCCCGGTCACGATCAGGTTGAAGCGGAGCACAGGATCGAGCCGCAGGAAATCCTCGGAGGAGAGGGCCCGGAAGGGATAGAGCTGGTGCACGGTCGAGGTGGCGACGAAGGAGAGGACCAGGAAGAGCCAGACCATCCCCCCCAGAGCCCCGGCCGCCGGCCGCGCATACCGCCGCGCCCGCCAGATCCCCCGGGTCACCCAGGCCGCACAGAGGACCAGGCCCGCGAGGCCGGTCACGAAGAGCGGGACGAACCAGGAGGGGAATGCATCCCGCTGCGGCAGCAGGTCCAGCGCGGTCTTGAGCGACAGGAGCGCCGCTGCGGAGAAGACCACGATCGCGAGACCGGCAGCCCGGCGGGTCGGGAGCTGTTCGTCGGCCGGCATGGCACGGCTCTCATCAGAGCCGGACGACTGTGATCCGGCGCCCCCTATGCTCCATCTCGCTCTTCGAGCAACGTTCGGGGACGGAAGAGTTTCCTTTTTCGGCGAGGGCCCGTAGGATGACGTCCTGGTAGATAGGGCTGGAAATTTCCAGGCCTGCCGGTCCTGAAACGAGGAACCCCAAAGACTTCACAAATCGAAACTCGTCCTCAAGATCCGGAGAAAGCAGCTCCCCTGCCAGGATCGGCTCGATGACTCGCCGGACCCGTTCCTCCCGCAGACGGTCGATCAGGGAATCGAGATGCGTGTCGCGGCGCTCGATCAAGATCTCCTTGGCCCGTTCGATCTGAGGAGCATCGACCGGATGCTCCGGGTCAGGGACGACAGTCTCGACGGCCTGACGCGCCAGCGCGTTGACCAGCCAGGGCTGACCCCGCGTCAGCTCCCAGGCTCGGACCTTCGCCTCGGGGGTAAAGACCTGCCCCGTTTCCTCCGTGTGCTGCTCGTAGAGCTCGGCGACCTCCTCGGAGGTGAAGTTGCGGAGCGTCAGCGACTCCACCTTGATGTTGAAGGGCGAGGAGGTACCGAGGCTGACCGCTTCGGGGCGAACTCTGGTCCGATAATCCCGCACGTCGCGCAGCCCGATCAGGGCGATGGATTGCGGGAACCGCCCGGGCCGGTCGGAGTACCCGGCTCGAAGCTGTCGCAGCACCGACAGCAGGGTCTCGTCCTGGAGGGCATCGATCTCGTCGAGAAAGAGGACCACAGGGAGAGCAGAGCGCTGGCACCAGGCGGCCAGATAGGCGCCGAGACGACTTTCGGCCTCGACCGATTCGAAGCTCTCCAGAGACTCGGGCCGAAGCTCGGCAGGAAGCTGGGTGGCCTCCATCTCGATATCCCGCAGGACGGCCCGAACCCCACGCTCGACGTCGCTCCCGGCGGTCTGCCCCTTTTCACAGGTCGCGTGGAGCGCGGCATACTGCCCCCTGGCGGCCAGGTCCCGAGCCAGTGTCTCGAAACAGGTTGTTTTCCCGCTCTGCCTCGGTGCATGGATGACGAAGTAGAGCTTCCGGTCGATCAACGGCCGGACTTCGGGCAGACGCCGCTCCGACGGCAGCATGTAGTGATCGGCCGGGCTGCAAGGGCCAGCTGTGTTGAAGAACCTCATCTCGACAGCGCACCCCTATCCACCACTCCCCGGGCACTGCACCTCGATCCAGCAGCCTTCGCTGGTGGCGCCGGTCGCCAGAGCGATCCCGAGCTTCCACTTCTTGCCTTCGCCCGCTTTGGTCTCGACGGCCGGTATCCGCTTCAGATCCACCGACCAGGGGCCGTCGCCGCTGACGACCTGGACCATCCCCTCGCCGACGGCGACTTCGAGCGGCAGGGTCATGCCAGAGTCGGAGAACCGGGCCTCCCCGACTTCCAGCCGCCACTCCCCGTTCTTGTCGCGCACGTTGCGCAGCGAGTACCGCCGGCGCGGCTTGGGCACGTCGTTGGGGCAGGTGGACATCCACTGGATGCAGATCGTGTTTCCCGACGCCGGAGCCGCATTCAACGACGCGAGATCCTGGACGACCAGATTGTTCGACGAGTCCGTGCTGAAGGTCCAGACGTTGGCGGCTCCGCTCGGCCCCGAGCTCTGTGCCGCCGCCATTTCAGGAATGGCCAGGAATGCGGCAACGAGCGAGAAGGCCAGTTTGTCGAGCCTCGGCATGATGATGTCCTCCTGTCTTCCTCCAAGTGTATCGGAGAGACGACACGTTGCACCAACCGGATTCGCTCAATCGATGGCGGTTTCCGCTTTCTCTCCCGTGTAGGGCTCCATGTGGACGAGCACGCCGAGCACGGTTGGGACCTCACGGCGGATGGAGGTCTTCACCTTGCCGCTCACGATGTGGGCCTCGCGCAGCGGCATCTCGGGGTCGGCCTCGACGTGGATGTCGACATAGAGCCCGAGACCGGAGCGGCGGACTTTCAGGGTTTCGATGGCCCGCACCTCGGGCACCGCCATGGATGCGCCGTGGATGCGCTCGATCGTTTCGCGGTCGGGCGTGCGGTCCATCAGGTCCGCCACGGCGGGCCGCAGGATGCGCACGCCGTTGAAGAAGATCACCGCGGCCGCGGCCAGAGCGGCCACGTCGTCCGCCTCTTCCCACCCGGGGCCGCCGATCAGGGCGACCGCGATGCCCAGGGCGGCCGCGCCCGAGGTGATGGCGTCGCTCCGGTGGTGCCACGCGTCGGCCTGCACGGCCGCGCTCTCGACCTCCTGTCCGACCGCAAAGACCCGGCGGAAGAGGATCTCCTTGACGAAGACGACCGCCAGCACGACCACTAGGGTGAACGGCGCCGGCGCATGGTGAGGAGTGAGGAGCTCGCGGATCGCCTGGACGGCGATGCTCACCGCGCCGCCGAGCAGCAGCAGGGCGACGACCACCGTCGCCAGCGGCTCGGCCTTGCCATAGCCGAAGGGGAACGCCTCGTCGGCGGACCGCGAGGAGATGCGCAGCCCGCCCCAGACGATCAGCGAGGAGAAGACGTCGAGGGTGGATTCCAGCGCGTCGGCAACCAGAGCATAGGAGTGGCCGATGATCCCGGACAGGAGCTTGATCAGCGCGAGCGCGGCATTGACCAGCAGACCCGCCTGCGCGGAGCGCATCCCCCGGCCGGTCCGCTCCTGGAGATCCACCTACAGCTCGATCCTCCGCCCGCCCACGACCGTGGCGACCGGCCGGCCGCGCAGCGTCCACCCGTCGAACGGTGTGTTGCGCGATTTGCTGCGGAAGGCGGCGGCGGCGATCGTCACCTCGCCGTCGAGATCGAAGATCGACACGTCCGCCGGGCTCCCCTCCTTGAGCGTGCCGCCCGGGATGCCCAGGACCCGCGCCGGGCCGGTGGACAGCAGCTCGACGAGCCGCGGCAGGCTCAAGATCCCCGCGTGCACGAAGCGGTCGAGGCAGAGGCTCAGCGTGGTCTCCAGGCCCAGGATGCCGAATGGCGCCTTGTCGAACTCCACGTCCTTCTCGTCCCGGTGGTGCGGCGCGTGGTCGCTGGCGATGCAGTCGACCGTGCCGTCCACGAGCCCCTGGATCAGCGCCTCGCGGTCGCGCTCGGAGCGCAGCGGCGGCTTCATCTTGCAGTGGGTCGAGAAGCCGGTCTTCGCGACCTCCTCATCGGTCAGCACCAGATGATGGGGCGTCACCTCGCAGGTGACCCGCAGGCCGCGGGACCTCCCCAACCGCACCAGGTCGAGGCTCCGCGCCGTGGACAGGTGGGCCACGTGATACCGGCCGCCCGTGTCCTCGGCGAGGAGGAGGTCGCGCGCCACCATCACGTCCTCGGCCGAGCCGGGGATGCCGATCAGGCCCAGGCGGGTCGACCACTCGCCCTCGTGCATCACCCCTTTGCCGGTCAGGGTCAGGTCCTCGGCGTGCTGGATGACCGGGATGTTGTAGTGCTGGGCGTAGAGGAGCGCCCGGCGCATCAGCTCGGCGTTCATCACCGGCAGACCGTCGTCCGACACCGCGGCGGCGCCGGCGGCCGCCATCTCGCCGATCTCGGCCAGCTCCTGCCCCTGCATCCCCTTGCTGATCGCCCCGATCGGGTAGACGCGGGCGAAGCCGGCGCGCTGCGCTTCGAGGAGGATGTGCTCGGTGATCGACCGGTTGTCGTTGACCGGCACCGTGTTGGCCATGCAGGCGACGGCGGTGAAGCCGCCGGCCGAGGCAGCCATCGTGCCGGTGCGCACGGTCTCCTTGTACTCCTGGCCCGGCTCGCGCAGGTGGACGTGGATGTCGATGAGGCCGGGGGTGACGACGAGGCCCTTCGCGTCGATCGTCTCGGCCCCCTTCGGCTTCTGGATCTTGCCGCCGATGCGGGCGACGGCGCCGTCCTCGATCAGCAGGTCGTTGAGGCCATCCAGATCCTGGCTCGGATCGACGATCCGGCCCCCGTGAATCAGCAGGCTGGGCATCTCAGGGCTCCTCGCTCGTCACGCCGGAGAGCAGATAGAGGACCGCCATCCGCACCGACACCCCGTGCGTGACCTGCTCGAGGATCACCGAGTCGGAGCCGTCCGCCACGTCGCTCGCGATCTCCACGCCGCGGTTCATCGGGCCCGGATGCATGACGATGACGTCGTCCTTGGCCAGCCGGAGGCGCTCGCGGGAGAGGCCGAAGAGGCGGAAGTATTCCTTGACGGACGGGAACGACATCCGTCCCTGCCGCTCGAGCTGGATGCGGAGCATCATCACCACGTCGGCCTCGCGGATCGCGTCGTCCAGCGTGTAGGCGACCTCGACGCCGAGCTTCTCGATGTCGACCGGCATCAGCGTGCGCGGGCCGCCGACCACCACCGTGGCGCCCATCTTGGTCAGCAGGTGGATATTGGAGCGGACGACCCGGCTGTGCTCGATATCGCCGATGATGGCGACGCGGAGCCCGGCGAGGCGCTTCTTGTGGCGGCGGATGGTGAAGGCGTCGAGCAGAGCCTGGGTCGGATGCTCGTGGGCGCCGTCGCCGGCGTTGATGATGCCGGCGCCGAGCCGCCGGGCGAGCATGTGGGGCACGCCCGGCGAGCCGTGGCGGATCACCACGAGGTCGGGCGCCATGGCCTGAAGGTTCAGGGCGGTGTCGATCAGGCTCTCGCCCTTCTCCAGCGCCGAGCCCGACGTGGAGAAGTTCAGGTTGTCGGCCGACAGCCGCTTCTCGGCGATCTCGAAGCTCGACCGGGTGCGGGTGGAGGCCTCGAAGAAGAGATTGATGACCGTCTTGCCGCGGAGCGTCGGGACCTTCTTGATCGGCCGCTCCCCGACCTCGCTGAACGATTCGGCGGTGTCGAGGAGGAGCTCGATCTCGGCCGGAGACAGCTCCGCGATTCCCAGCAGGTCCTTGCGGGTCCAGCGGATGGTCTCGGTCTTCATTTGGGCGGCTTGCGCTCCAGGATGCGGACCTGTTCGGTGGCGTCGGTCGAGAGGAAGGTGACCTCGATGACCTCGTCCTTCGAGGTCGGCACCTTCTTGCCCACGACGTCGGCCTGGATCGGCAGCTCGCGGTGGCCGCGGTCGATGAGCACCGCCAGCTGCACGGCGCGCGGCCGGCCGAAGTCGATGAGCTCGTCGAGGGCGGCGCGCACGGTGCGGCCGGTGTAGAGGACGTCGTCGCAGAGGACCAGGACGCCCCCTTCGATCGGCCGCGGCAGGTGGGTCCCCTTGACCTCCGGCTGGGCGGCGATGGTCGACAGGTCGTCGCGATAGAGGGTGATGTCGAGGATCCCGACGGGGACCTTCACACCTTCCATCCGTTCGATTTCGGCGGCGAGCTTCTCGGCGAGAGGCACGCCACGGGTGCGGATGCCGACCAGCAGAAGGTCCGAGAGGTCTTTGTGCGTCTCGGTGATCTCGCCGGCCATCCGGCGAATGATCCGGGCCATCTGCTTGGCGTCGAGGATCGTGTTCTTCGGCGTCAGATTTTCGTGCATGGGGTGGGGGCGGGCCCCCTGCGTGGGACCCGCGGCATGCTATCCCAAGGACCGAAAGGTCTGCAAGGACATCAAGGACGGGCAAGCCGGAGCGTCCTTGCCGTCCTTTGCGTCCTTGCGGTCCTTTGCCCTAAGATTCCCGCACTCCACGTGAGTCTTCCGAGAGGTCGGTGCTATGTCGTCCCGCAAGCCTGCTCCTGCCACGCCCCCGTCTGCCGAGCCGTTCCGGCGGCGCTACCGGCGGGAGATCACGTTCCTGGCCGTGTTCCTCGTGTTGCTCGGCGGCAGCTTCACCCTGATCTCGGTGCAGTGGGTGAACGACCATGCCGTCGAGCCGTTCACCGCCGGCATCGCCCGCGTGAGCGGCGCCGTGCTCGACCTGCTCGGCCAGAACGTCACGATGCAGGGGACGATCATCCGCAATTCCCGCTTCGCCGTGAACATCCGCAACGGCTGCAACGGCGTCGAGGCGATGCTGATCTTCCTGGCCGCGGTCCTCGCCTTCCCGGCGTCCTGGCGCTCGCGCCTGCTCGGCCTCGGCCTCGGCATCCTGGCCATCCAGGTGGTCAATCTGATCCGGGTGGTGGCGCTGTTTCTGACGGGCATCTACTTCCCGCGGCTCTTCGACGCGTCCCACACGGTGATCTGGCAGACCCTGGTGATCCTCTCCGGCGTGCTGCTCTGGATCTTCTGGGCCAACCGCTTCGCGGCCCCGGCGCCGGCCGAGCCCGCTGCCTGATGGCCCGCCGGGCATCCACCAGGACCGTCCGCGGGAGCTGGGCGGGGCGGCTGATCCGCAACATCCTCCTCTGGATCGTGCCGGTCTGGCTCGTCTGGATGGCGTTGACGCCGCTCTACAACCGGTTCCTGGCGACCGCCGGAGAGAACCTCCTGCTGATGGCGGAGAGCCCGAACGTCACGGACCTCCTGGTCCAGGGCGCCCACACGGCGCACATCCAGAGGCGCGACTTCCCACCCTCGCGGAGCCTGGTCAGGAGCATCCGGCTCACCGACCTGCACTTCCATCTGGTGCTGCTCGCGACGCTGTTCCTCGCGGTGCCGGGGGTGCCGTGGCGGGAGCGGCTGTCGAACCTGGCGTGGGCGGTGTTGATCGCGGTCTTCTTCCACCTGCTGCTGCTCTTCTTCTGGGTGAAATTCGTCTACGCCACCCAGCTCGGCTCCTGGAGCGTCGCCCACTACGGACCGGTGGCCCGCAATCTCTTCGGCCTGGGCAAGCACCTGCTCGATCTGCCCTTCAAGCTCTCGCTCCCCCTCGTGCTCTGGGCGGCGTTCTATATCGGACGGATGTTGGAGGAGCTGCGGGGGGAGTAAGCTCCCATCCGCCGGCGAGAGCAGCTGTGGTAGCCTTCCGCGTCACTTTCATCGATGAGACAAAAGGAGGCGCTTTGCGGCGATCCATCCTGGGGCTCCTCGCGGCACTGCTCGCAGCTCCGCTGTCAGCCGCCGCCCAGGAGCCGGCGACAACGACAGATCCGGGGTTCACAGAAGTCCAGATCGATCTCGGCAGCCGGTCGTTCGGCCAGGTCCTGCCGTTCGACGTCCCATTCCAGATCACCGGGGCCGTGCCCACCGGGGCCCGCAGCATCCAAGTCCAGCTCGCCAGGTCGCGGCAGCCGATCGACGTCCAACGGCCGTCTCCTGCGCCGGACGATCTGGACGCCCAGTGCCAGGCGCGGGCGCAGGGAAAGGTGGATGGGCAGATCCCATGGGAGCCGGTGCCGGCGCTGCGCTGGGACCGGGTCGACCTCATCGACACCGGTGCGAGCCCGCGCTTCCGCATCACCGTCCCACCGCTCGATGCAGAGCGGTATTACCTTTTCCGGTTCGACGTCCTGGTCGACGCCGATCCAACCCAGGCGGACGCCTTCAAGAAGAAGGCCGAGCCGATCCTCGACGAGCAGTTCCGCAAGGTGAGCTCGCTCGAGCTCTCGCCCGCGCAGAGCAAGAGCCTGCGCCTCGCCCTGATCCGGGCGCTGCGCGAGGTCGTGGGGCCGGGGAACATCATCGCCCAGGGGACGCTGTTCGATCCGTGCACCGATCATGAGACGATGCGCAACGAGTTCAACCGTGACTTCCGCGCGATCATGAGCCAGCAGCAGTTCCGCAACGTGATCTCGCTCAACCGTCTCGGTGACCTGCAGCGGCAGATCGGGCCGCAGCTCGATGCGCTGAGCTCCCCTGCCCTCGTCGGGCTCGTCCGGCGGGTACAGGAGAAGGCGCAGACCGATGCCACCGCGGCCAACCTCCTGCAAGGAGCGGCCGGCGACGCCGTGCAGCTCGCGTTGCTCGCTCCGGGCGAAGCCGGCGACCTCGCCTCGGGCGTGGCTCCGCAGGGAGGCCAGGCGGCCGGCGACCTCTTCACCACCTGGTCACCGTCCGTGGTCGACCAGTTTGCCGCGAACTATGCCGACACCTTCCAGAAGCTGCAGACGCTCCAGGGCTGGCTCGAGGCCCGGCTGGAGCCCACTCCCGATCCCGGGCTGTTCGCGGGAGTCCCGGAGGCGGAGATCGAGCAGCTCCGTGCCCTCATCGCGCCCGACGGGGCCGTGGAGCAGGCGCGGCAGACCGCGGACAGCCTGCAGAGCGGGGCGGCTCAGCTGTCGAACGCTCTGGAGGAGCGGCAGACCGCTTTCCAGAGGATGGCTGCGAAGTATCGCGAGCAGGTCGCGGCAGACGTCCTGGTGGAGTCGTCCACCACGGGCAATGCCAATACGTTCCAGGGGTATTACGTGAGCGCCGACCTCGGGTTCGTCTACCTGCCCGACATCGACGAGGGGGTGCCCTACATGGGCACCAACATCTACTTCCGCCCGGTCAACAAGAACGCTCCGCTGAGCCAGCGCAGCAGCTTCGGACGCCGCTTCGCCGTGACCCTTGGCGTCACCCTGGACAGCATCGCCGACGACAACCAGACGCGGCAGGACCTCACCGGCAATCAATCGCTGGTGGTGGGCGCGGGGTACCGCTTCACGGAGTCCCTGCGCTTCGGCCTCGGGGCGGTGGTCTTCCTCAAGAAAGACCCGAACCCCCTGGTCGATGACGAGACGACGGGAGTGACCCCCTATGTCTCGGTGTCGTTCGACTGGAACGTCGCCAAGACATTCAAGGGCCTCAGCACGGCGTTTTTCGGCAACGCGAACTGAGCGCAGAAAGGGAGAATCCGCTCATGGGTGCAGTGATCGTCCAGCGAATGACCTTGGATCCCGAGGAGATCCCGCAGAACGGCTTGCCGGCCCTGATCCGGTTGCGGCAGACGCTGCGGTCGACCAATCCGGCCGGGGAGCAGATCCGCGTCGCATACACTCTGGAGCCGGACAACGACGTCTGGTTCCAGCAGTCCCCGGGCTCTCCTCCCACCAAGCGGTTCGAGCTCCTTGCGCCGCGCCAGCTCCCGCCCACGCCGCACGTCTTCGTCGACGCGGTCCAGATCGTGCGCGGGCCCGGCATGCCCATGGACGTGATCCAGATCATCCAGATCGTCTGCGATCCCGTATGCTCGTCGTTCGACGTGAATGGACTCCAGTTCGTCTGAGGTGGACCATGCAGCACCGTGCGCTTCTCTCTCCGCTTCTCGCCCTCCTGGTCGCCACCGCCGCCTGCTATGACAAGGACGACTACGTCATGACCCCCGGCGCGGTCGAGACCCAGCTCGTGCTCCTGTCGAAGAGCGGCGCCAACAAGCTGCCGGCCGACGGCTTCTCCCGGTTGGGATTGATCGCCCGGATCTCGCCGCGGGCCGACGCCGACCGCCGGACCGTGGTCTTCTCCACCTCGGCCGGGACGCTGGTGGGCGGCACCGCCGAGGGCACCACGCGGGAGGTCGCGGCGGACGCCTCCGGCGAGGCGTTCATCGAGCTGCAGAGCTCTCAGCGCATCGAGACCGCGGTCGTGAGCGCCAGCGTCAAAGGCGTGTCCGGGCTCAGCACCAACCTGGCGGTCGCCTTCGAGCCGCTCGACCCGAACAACATCCTCAACTTCATCGGCGGGCCCGCGGGCCCGCTGCCCGCCGACGGCGCGACGCTGACCCCTTTCTCCGTGATGGTGGGCGGCTCCGTGCCGCCCGACGCGACCGGCCAGCGTCAGGTGCAGTTCACCACCACGGTCGGCAAGCTGGGCGCGGACGGGCTCATGACCCTCAGCGTCCCGGTGGACGCAGGCAACGTGGCCACGGTGGATCTCGAGAGCCCGGCCCAGATCACCACCGGCCACCTGCGGGCCACGATCAACGGCGTCACCCGCGACGTTCCCCTGTCGTTCGCCCGCGCCCTGCCGCAGCGCATCACACTGATCACGGACGTGTTCACCGTGAATGCCGACGCCACGGGCCAGGCCAACCTCACGGCCACTCTGTCGCGCGACATCGGCCAGGTGACGGACGGCACCACGGTGATCTTCAGCGCCAAAGGGGATGACGGCGATCTCCCCTCGACCTTCTTCCAGAACGTGACCCTGACCAGCGGCGGCACGGCCACGGCGGTGTTCCGGCCAGGCGCCACCACCTACGAAGGGCCGGTGACCATCACCGCCCGGGTCGAAGGCTCGGATGCGTTGGGGACAGTACGGCTGGAGATCGTGAAGCCGGAGTGACCGGCGGCGCCAGCGCGAAGACCTATCGTGTTGTGCCCCTACGTCCGGGCCTCTACCACATCTAGTGGCTTGATCCAAGACTTCCCCAAGGCTTGGTATTCGGGTTAGTCTTTTGTCGACCTGAGGGGAGACTCCACCACATGCTCAAGCTCGAACGTCTCGAGATCTCCGGGTTCAAGTCCTTCGTGGATCCAGTCGCCGTGGAATTCGCCGGCGGCACCACCGCCATCGTCGGACCCAACGGCTGCGGCAAAAGCAACCTGTCCGAGGCGATCACCTGGGTGCTCGGCGAGCAGAGCGCGAAGAGCCTGCGCGGCGGCACGATGGAGGACGTTATCTTCAACGGCTCCGAGCAGCGGAAGCCTCTGGGGATGGCCGAGGCCTCCATGATCCTGCGCACCGACCCGGGCTTCCCGCGCTCCGATGACGGCCGGATCACCATCACCCGCCGGGTCTTCCGCGGCGGCGAGAGCCAGTACCGGCTGAACGGCAAGCTGGTCCGTCTCAAGGAGATCAAGGACCTGCTGATGGACACCGGCCTGGGCATCCGGGCCTACTCGGTCATCGAGCAGGGCAAGATCGGCATGATCCTCTCCGGCAAGCCGCAGGAGCGGCGCAAGCTGATCGAGGAGGCCGCCGGCATCACCCGCTACAAGGCGCGCAAGAGCGTGGCCGAGGTGAAGCTCCAGGAGGCCACCGCCAACCTCCTGCGGATCGACGACGTCATCTCCGAGGTCGAGCGCGCCCTGCGCTCCTTGAAACGCCAGGCGAGCGCCGCCCGCCGCTATCAGGAGAAAGAGGTCGAATACCGGCAACTTCTGGAGCTGGTTCTCCTGGGCCGCTGGGCCACCCTGGCCGCCCGCCTCGCCGGGCTCAAGGAGCAGATCGAGGAGACGAGTGCCCGCGAGGCCGGGCTGGCGGCCGACCTCCACCGCGACGAAGCCGCTCTGGCCCAGGGCCGCGAGCGGCTCGACGCCGCCGCCCGCCGCATGGCCGAGCGCCACCAGAAAGCGGCCGAAATCGCCGCCACGATCGAAGGCCGGCAGGAGTTCCTCAAGGCCAACCGCCAGACGCTGATCGATCTCGGCGAGCGGTCGGCCCAGGGGCGCGCCCTCGCCGAGCGGCGCGAGCAGGAGATCGGGACCTGGGTCGACATGCTGGCTTCCCTCGAAGAGCGCCGCCGCGAGCTCGCCGCCGAGCGCGAGCAGGCGGCCATCGCCGTCGACCAGGACGAGCAGCAGATCGCCGCCGCCGAGCGCGACCTCCGGCAGGTGGCGGCGCGGGTCGACGCCATGCGCGGGCAGCTCGCCGGCTCCGTCGACGAGATCAACGGCTTCCGCCAGCGCGCCCAGCAGGCGCAGATGGAGCTGGAGCGCGGCAACTTCCGCCGCCATCACCTGGAGCAGGAGATCGCGCAGCAGTCGCACGAGCTCAAGCAGGCCACCGAGGCCTTGGAGATGGCGCAATCCAAGGTGCAGTCGACCGAGGTGGCCCTGGAGACCAAGAGCGACGAGCAGGACCGCGTCGCCGAGTCGCTGGAGATCACGATGCGCCGCGAGGCCGAGTCCACGGACCGCAAGCGCGGCCTGGAGAGCCAGCTCTCGGGCGCGCGGCAGCGGCAGAAGATCCTGGCCGAGCTCTCCCGCGCCCACGCGCAGCGCCGGGCCGCCCTGGAGAAGGCCCTCGCCTCGGCCGGCATCTCCTCCCCCGCCTGGCTCGCCGGCCAGGCGCATCCGCTCGAAGGCTGGGAGCGCGCCCTCGACGTCTACCTGGGCAGCCTCGCCGACGCGGTCATCCTCGATCCCGGCCAGAAGGCCCTCGACCTGGCCCAGGCGCTGGCCGGCCGCGCCGCCGCGATCCTGATCGAGCGGCACCCGGCCGGATCGGACGGCGAAGGAGCAGCGCCCCTGGTGGACGATCCGGCGGTCGTCCTCTCCCTGGGCGAGGCCCTGGGCCTCTCCGAGGAGCTGTCGGCCGCCCTGCCGCCGGCCTTCCTGGTGCGCACGGCCCAGGACGCCGCGCGGCTCGCCCGCCGCCATCCCGGCTACGCCTTCCTGAGCCGCGAAGGGGTCTGGGTCGACGCCGGCACCTTCCACGTGGAGGGCGAGGTGGCGACGCCCGGCGTGCTGGAGCGCGAGAGCGAGCTGACCGCCCTGGCCAAGAACATCCCCGAGTTGGAGAGCCAGCTCCGCGACGCCACGGTCGAGATCGAGCGGCTGGTGACCGAGCGCGCCGCTCTGGCACGGGATTCCAACCGGCTGCAAGGCGAGATCTCGCAGCTCCGCCAGGAGCTGGCCGTGGGCCGCGCCCGCCAGGAGGACCTGGCCGCCCGCCACCGCCGCCACACCGCGCAGCGCGAGACGCTCACCTCCGAGCAGGAGGCGATCGTCCGTGAGCTGGAGCGGATCGACGAGAAGCGCCGGCAGATCCAGGAGGAGCTGGCCGCTTCCGAAGAGCGCAGCGCCGCCCTCCAGGAGGGCTTCGACCGCGCCCAGGCCGAGCTCGAAGCCGCCAAGAACCAGCGCGAGGCCCTGCGCACCGAGAGCGCCGGCCGGCGCGGCCGGCTCGAGCTCCTGGACGAGCGGCTGGAGTCGCACGGCCGCGAGCAGGCGCGCGTCCAGGGCGAGATCGAGCGCGGCAAGAAGCAGGTCGAGCTCTGGCGCGAGGACGCCGACAAGCTGGCCGCGCGGCGGACCGACCTCGAAGCAGCGATCGCCAAGGCCGAGGACGACCTGCAGATCGCTCTGGAGCAGCGCACCGCCGCGGAGGAGGGAGTGCTCGGCGAGCAGCAGCGGGTTGATCGGATGCGCGGTGAGATCCGCGCGTTGGAGGAGCGGATCGCCCAGATCCGCGAGCAGAAGGAGGCGCTGCGCTCCGAGATCGAGAACTACCGGGTCACCCACGCCGGCCTGCGGCAGGACGCCGAGCACCTGTCCGTCAGCTTCCAGGAGCACTTCGAGCGTCCGCTCCCCGAGGAGCCGGGCGAGGCGCGCGCCGACCTGGCCGAGCAGGAGGCAGAGCTGGCCCGCTGCAAGGCGGCGCTGGAGCGGCTCGGACCGGTGAACATCCTGGCCGTCCAGGAGCACGACGAGCAGGAGACCCGCTTCAACTTCCTGACCGAGCAGCGGGCCGACGTGGCGAGCTCGGTGGACAGCCTGCGCAAGACGATCAAGGAGATCAACGAGGCCTCGGCCGAGCGTTTCGCCGCGACCTTCAAGGAGGTCAACCAGGCGTTCGGCGAGACCTTCGCGCGCCTGTTCCGCGGCGGCGAAGCCGAGATGCGCCTGCTCGACGACGAGGACCCGCTGGAGAGCGGCATCGAGATCCTCGCCCGCCCGCCGGGCAAACGGCTGCAGAACCTGATGTTGATGTCCGGCGGCGAGAAGGCGTTGACCGCCATCGCCCTGCTCTTCGCCCTGTTCAAGAGCAAGCCGTCGCCGTTCTGCATCCTCGACGAGGTGGACGCGCCGCTCGACGACGTCAACACCGCCCGCTTCGTGGACGTGCTGCGCGAGATGTCGACCTCCACCCAGTTCATCGTCATCACCCACAACAAGCTGACAATGGCGGTGGCGAGCACGCTCTACGGCGTCACGATGGAAGAGAAGGGCGTTTCGAAGCTCGTTTCGGTGGAGATGGAAGAGCTCCAGCCGGAGGAGGAGCGGCGGGCGACGGCGTAGGCCCTCACCTGGGCGTCCAGGCGAGCGTCAGGTAACGGACCTCCACGTCCTTCTTCCGCGGCTTCAAGCCGAGGACCTCCAGCTCTTCCGTCGTGGGGTCGAGTCGCGCCTCCAGGCGGTCGATCTCCGCTTCCAGCTCCGCGTTCAGATCGGCGAGCTGCTTCTGAACCGCCCCCAGGTTCTCCTCGGCCCGCGCGACGTCCTGGCGCTCCTCGAGCGTCCTTCCGAAGCCGCGCGCCGCTGTGCCGGCTTTGGAGAAGGCGCTCCCTCTCCTCCGCCCTCCTCCGAAGAGAGCGCCGAGCACCGCCGTGCCCGTGGAGATCACCGCGTTCCAGGTCTGGCTGCGGGCCTGCTCCGCCTGCTTGTCTTTCACTTGCTCGGCGCGGCGGATGCGGTCTTCGAGCTGGGCGACTTTCGGTGCGTACTTCTTGCGCAGGGCCTCGACCTGCTCGTCCCGCCTCTGCCGCGCGAGGTCGCCGAGACGGATGCGGAAGTCGCGCTCGCTCTCGCCCGGTTGCGACAAGGCATCCAGAGACGGGCTGCGGAACAGCTCGCAACGGCGCGTGCGGAAGAGGGTGTCTTCGAGCTGCTTGCGCCAGCCGTCGTAGCTCCGGGCACGCACCGCGGCGTCGGTCAGCGCGCGGAACGAGGCTCCCTCGACCGGCTCCTCCTCCAGGTCCTCTTTGCCCAGATCCACGGCCTCGGCCGCGGACCAGTCCACCTCGTCGTCCAGGGACGCCAGGAGCGACAGCTCCTCGGAGTGATCGATCCCCTTCTTCTCGTCGACGAAGTGGACCGCGGCCGCCGCGAAGAGGGCCGGCTCGTAGACGATCCCGGCCCGCTGCGAGCGCACCGGCAGGAACCGCTGCGGGATCTCGGGCGGCAGCACCGGCGCGGCGGAGGCCAGATCGGAGCCGGCCGGGGAGACCGGCTTGGGCGCGGGGCTGGGCGCAGCGGCCCCTGAGGGGCTCGCCGCCGCGGGAACGGCCCGCTTGAGGGGATCCATGAGCCGCTTGATCTCAGGACGGGTGAGCGGTCCACGCAGGTAGGAGAGGGCCCAGCGGCACTGGAAGACCACCGGGGCATCCTCGTGCACGTCGTGGAGCAGGAAGATGCGGTTGCCGAGACCCGACAGGATCTTCTCCAGCGTCGCGCGGTCGAGGCCGCCGCCGGCCGCCCCTTCGAGACCGTCCATGAGCCGCTGCTTGTCGCGCTCCGTCTGCAGGCGCCCGAGGAACCAGGTGCCCACGTTCGAGAGGCCCTTGTAGTCCAGGTCCACCGGGTTCTGGGTGGCGAGGACGAGCCCGAGGCCGAAGGCGCGCGCCTGCTTGAGCAGGGTGAGAAGCGGCCGCTTGGACGGCGGGTTCGCCACCGGCGGCATGTAGCCGAACACCTCGTCCATGCAGAGGAGCGCGCGAAGGCTCGTGGTACCCGGCCGGCTGCGCATCCAGCCGATCGCCTGCTCGAGGAGCAGGGAGACAAAGAACATCCGCTCGCGGTCGGACAGATGAGAGATCGAAAGGATGGCCACCCGCGGCTTGCCGGCCGGCGTGTACAGCAGGCGGTCCACGTCGAGCGGCTCCCCCACCATCCAGGCGCCGAAGCCGGGCGAGCCGAGCAGGCTGTTGAACGCCATCGCCAGCTCGAAGCGCTCCTTGGCGGGATAGAAGGTCTCCAGGCCGAGAACGCCGATGCGGTCCACCGGCGGCTTCTGGATCTGCTGGATGAGCCCGGCGAGATCGAGCGAGCGGCCGGCGCGCCACGCCTGGTCGAAGATGTTCGCGAGCAGGATGTGCTCGCGCCCGCGCATCGGATCGGATTCGATCTCCAGGAGCGCCAGGAGGCTCGAAACCAGCGTCTGCACCCGGTCGCGCAGCAGGTCGCCGTCGCTCACTACTTCCGGAGGAGGCGCCGTGAGGGACGACAGGATCGAGATCGGCAGGCCGGCCTCGCTCCCCGGGGTATAGATGGCGAAGTCCGCGGCCTCGCGGAGGCGGGCGATCCGCTCGCCGCTCTGCCCCCATTGCGCGAGACCGCTGCGCCAGGTGTCCGCCTGCCTGGCCGCGAACTCTTCGGGAGTCACGCCCGCGCGGGCCGCCGCGTCGGGATCGACCCAGGGAGCAAAATCGGCCGGCCGCAGCTCCGGGAAAGTCAGCAGGAGGTTGGCCAAATCCCCCTTGGGATCAATGACCAGGGCCGGAATCTTGTCGATCGCCGCCTCTTCGAGAATCGACAGAAGGAGGCCGGTCTTGCCGCTGCCGGTCATCCCCACGGCGACCGCATGGGTGACCAGGTCGCGCGAGTCGTAGAGGAGCGGCTCCGCAGCCGCCGTGCCTTTGTCGAGATCGTAAGGGCGTCCGAGATAGAAAACGCCGAGCTTCTCGTACGCCGCGGTATCGTCCGCCATGCTCTTTCCCTCCACCAGGAGGGCTCATCCTATCTGATGCGGCTGGGGCCTACAGATACGCCCGTGGATCGAGCTCGTACGGCAGCGGCGTCAGGTTCTCCAGCGTGCCGTCATCCCCGAGCCGCACCAAATCCTCCAGACGGACTCCAAACCCCTGCTCAGGGTGATAGAGACCGGGCTCCAGGGTGAAGACATCCCCTTCGCGGAGAACGCCTTCGGCGCCGGACACCTTCTTGAAGGTTGGCTGCTCGTGGAGATCGAGGCCGACGCCGTGGCCGAGGTTGTGGACATAGCCCACCGTGGTGCCCGGTGAAGAGATCGGGGTGAGCTCACCGTGCTCAGTCAGGAGAGCGCAGACGGACTCCTGTACAGACCAGCCGCGGACGCCGGGCACCGACCACTCGTATGCCCGTTCCAGCGCGGCGCGGACCGCGGCCCAGGCACGGGCGAGCGGCTCCGGCGGATCGCCGACACAGAAGGTCCGGGTACAGTCGGCGAAGAACAGAGGCCCGCGTGGATAGAGGTCCACCACCAGCGACTCGCCCGGACGGAGCACCCGCTCGTCCGTGCCCGCCGAGTGCGGCACTCCCGCTTCGTCTCCGGGTGCGACGATGTTCCCCTTCGGCTGCTCCAGCCCGCGCGACGAAAGAGCCCGGCCGGCCTCGGCGCGCAGGCGGGCCACCCGCAGGGGCTCGCCCTCCAGCCAGAGCGCGCCGTCGATGACCGTCGCTGCCGCGAGCAGCCGGGCTACGGCGCAAAATGCCTCGCACGCTCCGGCGGCGGCGGAGCGGATCGCCTCCACCTCGGCTTCGGTCTTGCGCTTGCGCAGGGCCAGGACGATCGAGTTGCCGGGCACCCAGACCCAACCATCCTTCGACAGCCGGGCACAGGCGGCCTGGATCACCCCGGCCGGTCCGTGCCCGGCCAGCGCCACCCGGCCGGGGGTGAGACCCGACAGCTCCAGCGCGCGCGCCGCCACCCAGGCGGTGAGGTCCGCGGGCTCCAGCGCCTCGCTCTGCCAGCGCGTGTGGTCGAGATCTTCGGGGGTGATCAGGGCGAGACCGGTCGCGGCGGCCTCGTCGCGTTCCATCGGGGTGAGGAAAGCGAGGCGCGCCGCACCACTCCGGGGAGCCACGAGCTGGCACTCCCCGATGTGGACGGAACCGACGAAGGGGACCAGGTCCGGATCCTGCGCGGACCTGGCCAGAACGAGAAGGGCTTCGCAGCCCAGCTCCTCGAGCCGGGTGGAAAGCTCGGCGAAGCGGTCCGCCATCGCCTTACAGGTTGCGCTCGATGAAGCCCTGGAACGCCGACTTGGGCACCGCGCCCAACATACGGTCGGCCATCTGCCCGCCCTTGAACAGGATGAACGTCGGGATGCTCGACACCTGGAACTGATAGGCGATCTGCTGGTTCTCGTCGACGTTCAGCTTGGCGATCCGGACCTTGCCGTCCATCTCACCGGCGAGCTCTTCGAGCACCGGGGCGACTCGGCGGCACGGACCGCACCACTCGGCCCAGAAGTCCACCAGGACCGGCGTATCCGACTTCAGCACCTCGTTCTCGAAGTTATCCTGCGTGATCGTGACGATCTTGTCGCTGGCCATTGGTTTATCTCTCCCTCTGATGAACAGGCGGCGATGCCGCGGAGGTCCGCGCGCCCCTGCCGTCTCCTACAACTCGGCGGGCGCCCCTTCTTGTTCCAGGGCACGCCGCCGGACGAAGTATTCACGCGTTGCCTCGACGTCCCGGGCGATCTGGGCCGACAGGTCCATCACCGTGGGGAAGATCCGCTCCTCGCGCAGGCGCTTGTAGAACGAGACCTCCACCCGCTTGCCGTAGACGTCCGCTTTGAAGTCGAGGACGTGGCTCTCGACGACTCTCTGGTAGTTCTCATAGACCGTCGGCCGCGTACCGATGTTGGTCACGCAGTCGAAGGTCGCCGGGAAGCTGGGGAAGTAGACCCGCCCGGCGTAGACGCCGTCGAGCGGCACGAGCTTGTGCTCGGGCACGAGGTTGATCGTCGGCCAGCCGAGCCGCTGGCCCATGCGGTCGCCGCGGGCGATCTTGCCGGAGATCGAATACGGACGTCCCAGCATGGCGGCGGCGTCCTCCACCTTGCCCTCGCCGATGGAGCGGCGAATGCGGGTGCTGGAGATCCGCTCGCCGGACCAGACCACCTCGTCGACGCCGAACGCCCGGAAGCCCAGCTCGCTGCCCATCTCCTGGAGGAGATCCAGGTCTCCCTCGCGTCCATGCCCGAAGACGAAGGTCCGGCCCACGTAGACCTCCCGCAGGTCGAGCCGCTCGTGCAGGAGCTCGCGCACGAACTGCCGCGCCGGCACACGGGAGAATTCGGGGGTGAAGCGGATGACCAGGACGACGTCCACGCCCGCCTCGGCGAGGAGCTTCTCTTTCTGCTCCGGCGTGGTCAGGCGCACCGGCGCCTGATCAGGACGCAGGATGACCAGGGGGTGGGGGTCGAAGGTGATCACCACCGACGGCACGCCGAGCTCGCGGGCTCGGGCCACCACCCGGTCGATGATGGCGCGCTGGCCGAGATGGAGGCCGTCGAAGTTGCCGATCGTGCCGATGCCTCCCCGCGGCAGATCGGTGCTCTGGCTGGCGTACGCGTCCTGGACGACGTGCATGGACCGGTCGAGATGCAGTCTATCTGATGATTCAGGCAGTGGCGGAGAACGCGATTTCGACGCCGGCGGCGCCTTCGGGACCGACGATGTGCCCGACCAGGTCGTCGGCGTAGGCTTCGGTGATCTCCACCTCCACCAGGGTACCGGCCGGCGCCGCACCGTCGTTGATCAGGAGCCGGCCGTCGATCTCCGGGGCCATGCCATGATGGCGCCCCTGGAGGAGATGCTCGGATTCTTCACTGACCCCTTCGACGAGGACCGGCAGCCGCCGGCCGAGCAGCCGCCGCCGGTTCTCCAGGGCGATCGGGCGTTGCGCCTCCAGGAGCTGGCGGAGCCGCCGCCGCGTCACGTTCCTGGGCACGCGGCCCGGCAGCTCGGCGCCGGGGGTCCCCTCTTCCGGGCTGTAGGCGAATCCGCCCAGGTGATCGAAGCGGGCCTGCCGGACGAATCGCAGAAGATCCTGGAAATGCTCCTCGGTCTCGCCGGGGAACCCGACGATGAACGTCGAGCGCAGGAAGACGTCCGGGGCCAGCTCCCGCGCCCGGTCGAGCAGGCGCAGATAGCGCTTCGCATCGCCGCCGCGCCGCATCGCCGAGAGGATGTCTCCGTGGCTGTGCTGGAGCGGCATGTCGAGATAGGAGCAGAAGCGCGGCTCGCTTCCCATCAGGCGCAGGAGGTCCTCGTCGAGCGTGGTCGGGTACGCGTAGAGGAAGCGGATCCAGGGAATCGTGGTGTGCGCCAGGAGCGCCTCGACGAGACGGACGAGGCCGTGGCGGCGCATCCCGAGGTCCTCGCCGTAGCGGGTGGTGTCCTGGGCGATCAGGTTCAGCTCGACGATCCCCGCCGCCTCGAGCTGCCGCGCCTCGGCGACCAGGCTCTCGATGGTGCGGCTGCGGAAGCGTCCGCGCCAGATGGGGATCGCGCAGAAGGTGCACGGGTTGTTGCACCCCTCGGCGACCTTCAGATACGCGAAGCCGCGGGTGGTCAGCAGGCGCGGCGCCGTATGGTCGAAGACCGCGTGGGAGGGAGCCGGCAGCGGCGGGCCGCCCCCGAGCTGCACCAGGTCGCCCACCTCGCGGAGCTGGTCGAGCCCGACGAAGCCGTCGATCTCCGGAATCTCGCGGGCGAGCTGGTCGCCGAAGCGGTTGACCATGCAGCCCGCCACCAGGATCTTGTCCACGCCCTGCCCCTTGCGGCCCGCGACCTCGAGGATCGTGTCGATCGACTCCTGCTGAGCCTCCTCGATGAAGGCGCAGGTGTTGACCACCACGGTGTCGGCGCTGCCCAAGTCCTGAACGACCTCGTAGCCGCGGCGCGACAGCTCGCCCAGCATGATCTCGCTGTCGACGAGATTCTTCGGGCAGCCGAGGCTGATCATGCCCACGCGGGGGCGACGGACGGATTCCGGCATGGCGGGAGAGTCTAACAGATCGTTGTGGGGGAAGAATTCCGCCGCGCGCCTAGGCCTAGCCCGCCACGCGGACGCCGACGGGTTTGTGGATGTCGAAGAACTCTTCCGCCGTCAGATCCGCCTCGATCTTGCCGTAGTCGAGCTTCAGGACACGGTCCGCCACGTGGAAGTAATGGTCGTCGTGGCTGATCACCAGGACCGTCCTGCCGCGCGCCTTCAGCTCGGGCAGCAGTTGCAGATAGAAGATCTCCTTGAAGATCGGGTCCTGGTCCGCCGCCCATTCGTCGAAGAGGTAGATCGGCCGGTCCTCCAGATAGGCGGTCAGCAGAGCCAGCCGCTTGCGCTGTCCCTGCGAGAGCTCGATCGTGGAGAGCTCGCCGTCCTTGACCTGCACCTTCTGCTGCAGGTGGAGCCGGTGCAGGTACTTGCGGGCATCGTCGTCCAGAGAGCTGGCATTCAGGCCGAGCAGAGACTCGAAGACGAAGAAGTCCGAGAAGACCGCCGAGAAATGCTCGCGGTACTCCTCGCGGTTGCTGTCATCGATCGTCCGGCCCGCAAAACGGACCTCTCCCGATTCCGGCGCGTAGAGGCCGAGCACGAGCTTCGCGAGCGTGGTTTTGCCGCTGCCGTTGCCGCCCACCAGGAAGACCAGCTCGCCCGGCTCGAAGGTCAGGTCGATCGGTCCGAGAAGGAAGCTCTCCTCCTCGTTCTCGCGCCGGTAGCGGTGGGTCACTCCGGCCAGCTCCAGCCGCCCCCAACCGGCCGACCGCGCGAGCTCGGCCGCCCCCTCCTGTTCCTTGATCTCGGACTGCAGATTGAAGCCCATGTCTTCCACAGCCCGCGCCGACGCCAGTGCCCTCCCCAGGTTCGGCAGGGTGCTCATCACGACCTCCAGCGGGACCATCATCTGGAAGAGGATGACTGTGAAGCCGATCAAGGTGCGGCTGTCCATGGGCTGGAGTCGGGGGAGCAGCAGGACGAGCAGGCCGAGCACCACGAAGAAGAGGGTCTGCCCCCAACTCGATGCGGCCGTGAACACCAGGTAGCCGGCACGGTTCTCCTTCTGCAAGGCTTCCGCGGTCTGCTCCATGTGTCCCAGGAAGGCATCCCGCCGGCGGCGGTGCATCTTGAGCTCCTTCGTTCCCTCGGTGAGCGCGCGCACGTCTTTGACCAGATCGTTGTGGCGGTCGCGGGCCTTCACGAAGTGCCGGATCGCCCGGATCACCGGAAGCTGGTACGTCACCACCCCGAGCACGATGAACCCTGCGATTTCCAACAACACCAACCACGACAGCCACCCCAGATAGATCAGGCAGCTCACCACGATCGTCGTGTGCATGACCAGGATCGGGATCACCGCCATGGAGTCCACGAGGACACCGATGTCGTTGGTCAGTGTGGCGAGCAACCGGTGCGGACCGATCGTCTCCAGGTGCCGCAAGGGCGCCGCCAGGATGCTCCGCGCCAGCCGCAGGCGGAGCTCGAGCAGGCTTTTCTGGGTGAGATCGATCAGCATCATCTGGGAGATGAAACGGAAGACGGGCACCACCACGCAGAAAGTGATGAACAGGCCGGTCAGCAGAGCCGTTGCGCCCCCCTGCTTCGTCAGGATCTGCGTGATCAGGGCGATCATCGAAGTGCTGGCCACTCCGCTGATGATGCCGGCCGCCGCGATGAAGGCGATGCGCAACCGCGAGAAGCGGATCTCCTTGGACAGGCGGAGGAGAAAAGAGAGGAGGCGGACGATGTTCATCATGGCAAAAGCTCCCGGCGGGGCGCGTGATTGTAGCAGATACCGTTCCTAACCCTCGGCGATCTGGCGCCGCTCTTTTTCGAGCTGCGCGGCCACCAGGCGGGCGTAGACCCCGCCGCTCCCGAGCAGCTCCTCGTGCCGCCCCTGCTCGACGACCCGCCCCTCATCCATGACCAGGATCAGGTCGGCGTCGCGGATGGTGCTGAGACGATGGGCGATGACGATCCGGGTGGAGCGCAGCGCGGCCAGCTCTCCCTGGATCTTCACCTCCGTCACGGTGTCGAGGGCGCTGGTCGCCTCGTCGAGCAGCAGGATCGCCGGCCGGTGGACCAGCGCGCGAGCGAGCGCGAGGCGCTGCCGCTGCCCGCCCGACAGCGACGCGCCGCCGTCGGCCAGGATCGTCTCGTACCCCATGGGCATCGCCAGGACGTCTTCATGGATGTGCGCCCGCTGCGCCGCCTCCACCACCCGCGCCAGCGGCAGGCTCGGGTCGGACAGCGCGATGTTCGCGCGCAGGCTCGTGCCGAACAGATACGGGTGCTGCGGCACGATGCCCACCTGCGAGCGCACCGTCCGCAGATCGAGCTCGGTCAGGTCGCGGCCGTCGAAGAGGATCCGCCCCTCGCTCGGCGTATAGAGTCCCACCAGGAGGCTCGCGAGGGTCGACTTGCCGGCTCCCGAGGGCCCGACCAAGGCCACGAAACGGCCGGCCGGGATCTCGATCGACACGTCGCGCACCGCGTAGGGCGCGAGCGGGCCATAGCGGAAGCTCACCCCCTCCAGCCGGATGCTCCCCTTGAGCCGCCCGGCCGGCGAGACCTTGCTGCGGTCCTGCTCCCGCGGCGTGTCCAGCACGTCGTCGATGCGGTCGAGATAGCTCCCCAGGAGTTGGAGCTGGAAGGCGGTCTGGACGAGCTGCGAGAGCGGCGTCAGGAACCCGGCGGCCAGCGCGTTCAATGCCAGCATGGTGCCGAGCGTCAGGTTCCCCTCCAGCACCTGGATCGCTCCGAAGACCAGGATGATCAAGGGGGAGCCGGTGGCCAGGGCCGCCAGCGCCGCGTCGACGATCCCGGTCAGGCGGCCGCGGTCGAGGGAGACGTTCAGCACGTCGACGAACAGGTGCGACCACTGGTCCACGGACCGGTGCTCGGCGCCCGCCGCCTTCAGGGTCTCGATCCCGGCCAGCAGGTTCACCTGGAAGCTCTGCGACCGCGCCTCCGCCTGGAGCGAGCGCGACATCAGCTCGCGCTGCCGGTGCCGCGTGAACAGGAAGAGCGCCACCCGCGCCGCGCCAAGGGCGAGGACGAGCAGCCCCAATCCCCAATTCGCCGCGAACAGCAGCACGAGGTAGAGGGTCACCAGCGCGCCGTCCAGCACCGCCGACAGCGCTCCCGAGGTGAGGATCTCGCGCACCGTGGCGTTGCTCGACATGCGCATGATCAGGTCGCCGGCCGAGCGCTGCTGGAAGAACGCGTAGGGCAGATCCACCAGATGATCGAGGAAGTCCAGGGTCATCCGCGTGTCGAGCCGGGTGCGCAGATAGAGGAGGAGATACGAGCGCAGCAGCGACGACAGGAAGTGGAAGCCGACCAGCGTGGCCATCCCGATCCCCAGGACAGTCAGCAGGTGGAGGTCGCCGCGCGGGATGACCCGGTCGACCAGGAGACCGATCAGCAGCGGCACCGCGAGGGCGAAGAGCTGGACCAGCCCGGAGGTGACCAGGATGCGCCGGAGGGGAGCCGACTGCTCGAGAAACAGACGGAGATAGCGACCGAAGTTGCGCGGCCGCCCCTCCTCCGGCAGGAAGTCCTCGCCGGTCTCGAACGCCAGGGCCACGCCGGTGAACGACCGCTCCAGCTCCTCTCGCGACACCCAGCGCCGCCCCACCGCGGGATCGACCAGATCGGCGCCCCCGGCCCGCAGGCGGTCGAACACCACGAAGTGATTGAACTGCCAGTGGAGGATCGAGCCGCGGTCGAGGAAGCGCAGGTCGTCGATCTCGTCGATCTTGACGCCGCGGCCGCGCAGCCCGAAGACGCGGCCGGTGTTGACCAGGGCGAGAGCGTCGGCTCCGTCCCGGCCGAAGCCGGTGACCTTGCGGACGTCGTCGAGCCGCAGGTGCTTGCCGTTAAGCCCGAGCACCATGGTCAGGCAGGCGGCGCCGCAGTCGCTGGCGGTCGTCTGCTGGACGTGCGGGATCGTCCGGCGGCGGGTGAACGCCAGCCGGCGCAGCGCCGGGAAGCGGCGGTCGAGCGGCTCGGGGGTCTCGGTCTCAGACATCAGAAATCAGCCATCAGCCTTCGTCGTCGAAGAGCGCGCGCAGGGCGGGGATCAGGGCGATCAGGATCCGCTCCGAGCGGACCCGCACCTCGGCCTTCCCCCACATGCCGTCGTGAAAGCGCCGCGTCTTGCCCTCCGCCTGAAAGGTGAGGGATGGCAGGCGGGCCGTGACGAGGACGACCGGACCGCCGAGCGTGGCCGCGTCGGCGATCTCGTCCCCGAGGTAACGCCGCGCCTCGGCCGGCCCCACCACCTCGCCACCTACATCGGTCACGGTCAGGTTCTGGTACGCGTAGCGATAGCCCTGGAGCTCCATGCGGAGCTCCATCCCGGGCTTGAGCTGCGGCCGGTACTCGCCGGGCAGCAGAGCGATCACGGTGCGCTCGCCTCCCGGGCCCGCGAGAGTGACGAGAACCTGTCCCGGAGCCACTGGCTGGCCCGGGCGCACGCGCACGTCGTCGACCGCACCCGCCGCCGGAGCGCGCAGCTCCCTCTCGGCGACCCGCGACCGCGCCAGCTCGCGCTCGGCGCGCAGGGAGAGCAACGACCGCTCGGCCGCGGCATCGGCCGGGTCGCGCAATCGATTGATGAGCTGGAGCTCGATCTCGCGCTCGATGCGCTCGAGCTCAGCCGCCTCTTGAGCGCCGTGGAGCCGCACCAGGACCTGCCCGGCCGCGACCGGCTCGCCGCGCACCACCGCCACCTCGCTGACCGTGCCCGCCGCCGTCGCCCGCAAGTCGGTCCGGCCGCCGAGGCGCACCACCGCAGGGCCGGAGGCGTACTCGCGCACCGTGCCGAGCACGCTGAACAGGAGCGTCGCGACAAGCACGGCGAGGAGGAGCCGATAGGTCCATTGCATCCAGCGGGGGTCGGCCCGCAGGAGGTCCCCCTCGATCCGCATTCCTTCCTGATGGATGCGCAGCGCCTGCTCGCGGAAGAGTGCCTGCGCCGCCCCGGCGGACGCGGCCTCCTCCGGTGCGGGAAGAAGACGGGCAAGGAGCGGCGCCGTCTGCTCCGCCAGCCGGCGCAGGAGCCCGAGGTCGGCCGCGGTGAATGCCGGGTCTTGGCCGGCGCGGACGACGGACAGAACCGCGAGGACCGGCTCCCCATCCGCCACGCGCACCGGCACGGCCGCGAAGCGCTCGTCCCCCTCGGCCGGCGGATCGTCGGCGTCGCGGTCGAACCGGGGATCGCGCCCGATCCGTTCGAGTGCGATGGGGAGACCGGTGCGCGCCACGAAGCTCACCAGGCCGACCGCCGCGCTCTCGCGCCGCGCGTCGGGGTCCCCCTCCTCCCCCGCCCAGAGGAGATCCCGCACCGGATCGTGGAACAGACAGGAGGCCCGGTCCGCCTCCATGAGATCGTCTGCGGCGGACGCCAAGGCCCGGGCAGCGCCCGACGCCGTGCTCGCCGCGGCGACCGCGCCGACCGCCGCGGCGAGCCGGCGGGCCGCCTCGGCCTCGCCGCGCAGACGGGGGAAGCCGGCGCGGCGGCGCTCCAATCCGCTCCGCAGCAGGGCGGCCACGTCGTCGGCCGGGATCGGCTCCGCGGTCAGATAGAAGAGGCGGTCCTGATCGATCCATTCCTGGAACGCGGAGAGGTCCGGCCCGCCCGCGAGGACGAGGTTCACCCGTCCTTCGGAGCCGGAGAGAGCCTCGGCCCGCTCCAGGAGATCGAGCGCGCGCCCCTCGGGGAAGGCGGCTCCCAGGCAGAACGCGGCCACCGGCCGCTCCGCCAGGATCTGGAGAGCCTCGTCCTCCGATCCCGCCGTGAGCACCCGCACCTCCCCCTCCAGACGCCGCCGGCAGACCTCGGCGGTCACGGCGTCGAAGCCGGCGAGCAGGGCGATGGGGCGGTTCTCGGTCATCTCCGGCATCTTCTTGTCCATCGGCAGTTTAGGGGCACCCCGTGGATGGGTCAACGCCGCCGGGAGCAGCAACGTAGAATCTGACAACCAACTTTGGAGGCGTCATGTTCCGATCGCTCCACCGCTCTCTGCCTCTCCTGCCGCTCCTGATCCTCGCTCTCCTGCCTCGTCCGGCCTGGGCCGGCATCAACCGCTGGACTCCGCTCGGACCGGACATCGGAACCGTCCAAGCCCTGGCCGTCGATCCGGAGACCTCCGCCACGATCTACGCCGGCACCGGCGGCAGCGGCGTCTGGAAGAGCATCGACAACGGAGCCCACTGGGCTCCCAGAAGCCGGGGCCTCGCCTCGCCCGACATCTTTGACCTCGCCATCGCGCCCGGAACCGTCTGGGCCGCCACCGGCCTCGGCATCCACCGGTCGACGGACGGCGGAGCCACCTGGCAGCGCGTCTGGTTCGAATCCGACGGGGATCCGCGGGCCAGCTCCTGGGTCCAGAGCATCGCGGTCGACCCCACCGACCCCGACGTGGTCTGGGCCGGCACCTTGCTGGGCCGGATCTTGAAGACGACCGACGGCGGCGCGAGCTGGGTGCGTGTCTTCGAAATCACCGGGCCCGTGGAGTCGATCGCGATCGATCCGACCGATCCGGACAAGGTCTACACCGGCAGCTTCCGGACTACGGACGGCGGCGCGACCTGGCAGCCGATGGACAGCCACGGCGGGCTCATCGCCCTGGATCCCACCGATCCGCGCACCCTCTACTCCGGCGGCAGCGGCGTCTGGAAGAGCACCGACGCCGGCGCGACCTGGACTCAACTGTCTGGTGTCGGATTGGCGGTCGAGAGCCTGCTCGTCGATCCTTTCGATCGGGACGTCCTCCTCGCGGGGGTGCTCGGAGACGGTCTTTTCCGCAGCGACGACGGCGGCCGGACCTGGGACAAAGTGGAGAGCCTCCCCACCTTTCGGGTGCTCGCCCTGGCCGCCGATCCGACGCGCTCGGGGAGGATCTGGCTCGGCAGCAGCGACCTCGCCGTCTTCCGCAGCCAGGACCACGGCCGTACCTGGCGCGCCCGCCGGCAGGGGCTGTCCGCCGCGCATACCCTGGCGGCGGACTTCGACCCGGCCCAGCCGGGCACCCTTTACGTCGCCGCGGAAGGCCACGCTCTCCGCACCACGGACGCGGGGCGGACGTGGCCCCGGATCGACGCGGCTCTCGCGTCGTCGCCGGGCACCTTCGACGTGAGCACCATCGCCGCTCACCCTACGCATGCGGGCCTCCTCTTCGCCGGGACCGGAGGGGGCGCCTACCGGAGCCTGGATCGGGGGAGCCACTGGACCCGCGTCATCAACGACGGCGAGATCCGCTCGTTCGCCTTCGATTTGCGGCGGACGCGCATCCTCTTCGCCGCAGGGGAAAATTTCTATCGCAGCCTCGACGCCGGGGGCACCTGGACGCAGCTCGCGCTGCCCACCAGCCCGGACGATTCGAAAGTCGCCAAGGTCGTAGTCGCCCCGCACTTCCCCGCCGCGGTCTTCGTGCTCAACTTCAACCCGCGCTTCAATGAGGCCACGACCCTCCTCCGCAGCTCCGACAAGGGGACCACCTGGACGGAGGTGTTCGACCGGGGCCCGGCGGATCTGGCACCGGACCCGGTCACGCCGGGGCTCCTGTACCTCGCCGAGAGCTTCCGCGGCGAGATCTGGCGGAGCCTGGACGACGGCCAGACCTGGGAGATGATCGCCGAGGGAGTCGGAGGCGGCGCCCAGCCGACCGCGCTCCTCGTCGACCGGCAGGACCCGTCGACCCTCTACCTGGGGACCTTCGGCACCGGCGTCTGGCGGAGCACCGACCGCGGCGTCACTTGGGCCCCCTTTGCGGCCGGCCTGGTCGCGCCGCGGATCACTTGCCTCAAGGAGGCTCCGCGGAGCCCGGGCCGCCTCATCGCCTGCACCTGGGGAGGCGGGCTGCAGGAGATCCGGCTATCATCTAATCCATGACGATTCGTACCGACGACGAGCTGACGGCCCTGCGCGCGGCGGGCCGGATTGCGGCGGAGGTCCTGGAGGCCATGCGCCGCGCCGTGCGCCCCGGGATCACCACGACGGAGCTCGACCAAGTCGCCCGCGCGGTCATCGAGCGCCGGGGAGCGCGCTCTGCCCCCGAGCTGGTCTACAAGTTCCCGGCGGCGACCTGCATCAGCGTCAACGACGAGGTCGTCCACGGCATCCCCGGACCCCGCGCTCTGGCGCCGGGCGACGTGGTGAAGCTGGACGTCACCGTCGAGAAGGACGGCTACATGGCCGACACCGCCTGCACCGTGGTCGTCGAGCCGCGCTCCGCGCTGGGCCGGCGCCTGGCGAGCTGCGCCAAGCAGGCGCTGGACGCGGCGCTGTCCGTGGCGAAGGCGGGCCAGCCGATCTCCCGGGTCGGCCGCGTGGTCGAGGAGATGGTCCGCAGCCAGGGCTTCTCGGTCGTCCGGCAGCTCTGCGGTCACGGCATCGGCCGCACCATCCACGAAGCTCCCGAGGTCCCCAACTACTTCGATCCGCGCCACCGCGGAGTCTTCGAAGAGGGAATGATCCTGACGATCGAGCCGATCATCGCCGCCGGCTCGGGCCACACCGTCCACGCCGGGGATGGCTGGACCCTCAAGACCGCCGATCTTTCCCTCGCCGCCCACTTCGAGCACACCCTCGCCATCACCCGCGGCCGGCCCGTGGTGCTGACCGCGGCGTAGGCCGTCAACCGTCCCGCGAAAGCCGTCGGGACGCACCTTATTGTCGAGAGCGATCCCCCAGTCGAACGAGGCCCCATCCTTTCCGCGGAGGCTTGGCTGCCGCCGTCCTGTCCGGATCGCAAATCAGCAGCACCGCGGGCGGGCCCCTGGGAGGGGGGCCCGCCCCTTTCTTTGGACACCAGCGGATGTGACATCCTATTGCCCATGACCACCTTCGTCTCCGACCTCGCCCCCCGGCTGCTCTGGAAGCACTTCGACGAGATCCTCACGATCCCGCGTCCCTCCGGCCAGGAGGAGGCCGCCCGGCAGTATGTGCTTGGGCTGGCCGAGCGGAAGGGGCTGCCCGTGCGGCGCGATTCGTACGGGAATTTCGTGATCTCCAAGCCGGCGAGTCCGGGGCGTGAGGGGGCTCCTGTGGTGGTCCTCCAGGCCCATCTCGACATGGTGACGGAGAAGAACTCGGACGTTCAGCACGACTTCACCCGCGATCCGATCGTCCCCCGCCGCGAGGGCGAGTGGGTGAAGGCGACCGGCACGACGCTCGGCGCCGACAATGGGATCGGGGCCGCCGCCATGCTCGCCGTCCTGGAAGCCGACGATCTCGTCCATGGTCCCCTCGAATTCCTCTTCACGGTCGAGGAGGAGACCGGCCTCATCGGCGCCGGCGAGCTCGACGGGTCCATTGTCAGTGGGCGCCTCCTCCTGAACCTCGACACCGAGGAGGAGGGGGAGGTGACGATCGGCTGCGCCGGGGCTGCCAACACCAGTCTCTCGCTTCCGGTGGATGCCGTGGCTCCGCCGTCCGGAGTCACCGCGCTGGAGGTCTCGGTGACCGGGCTCAAGGGTGGGCACTCAGGAATGGAGATTCACCTGCCCCGGGGGAATGCCTTGAAGCTCCTCGCCCGCTCCCTCTATGCCGTCTCGCTGGAACGGCCGCTTCATGTGGCCTCGTTTACGGGCGGCGGCAAGCACAACGCCATCCCCCGCGAGGCGTCGGCGCTCGTCCTCGTCCCTTCCGAGGAGACCGCCGCCGTCCGCGCGGCGATGGAGAAGGAAGGCGAGGCGATCCGCGCCGAGCTTCAGCCCGGCGAGCCGGACGTCCATCTCGACGTCCGCGAGGCGCCTCTGCCGGAGCGTGCCTGGACCGCGGCGGCCGGCCGCCGCGCGGTCGCCCTGGTCCATGCCCTCCCCCACGGTGTGCTCACGATGAGCCAGGACATCCAGGGGCTCGTGGAGACCAGCACGAACCTGGCCGCCGCAATCCAGAACGGCGCGTTCGAGATTCTGCTGAGCACCCGGAGCATGGTCGATTCAGCCCTGCGCGGCGCCCGCCAGCGCATCCGCGCCGCCGCCGAGCTCGCCGGCGCCTCGGCCGAGGAGAACAAAGGCTATCCCGGCTGGAAGCCCGACCCGCACGCCGCCCTGCTCGCCACCTTCCAGCGTCTCCACCAGTCGATCACCGGCGCCGAGCCCGAGCTGAAGGCCGTGCACGCCGGCCTGGAGTGCGGAGTCATCGGGGACAAGTGCCCCGGCATGCAGATGATCTCCTTCGGTCCCCGCATCCAGGGAGCCCACTCCCCCGACGAACGCGTCCACGTCGAATCGGTCGAGCGGTTCTGGAAGCTGCTGGTGGCGCTGCTGGAGGAGCTGGCGAAGTAGGCGCCCTACGCCACCGCCACCGGCTCTTCCACGAGCTGCTCGAAGTCCGCGGTGAAGTGCCGGAGCACCTTCGGGGCATGGGTCATCCGGAATCCGCGCAGCTCGTCGCGGTGGTCGCGGATGTGCTCCAGAACCTCCGCCACGTAGTCGAGGTGGGAGTTGGTGAAGACGCGCCGCGGGATGGCGAGCCGGACCAGCTCCATGGGCGCCGGGATGTCCTGGCCGGTCTGCGGATCGGTCGAGCCGAACATCACCGTGCCGATCTCCACTCCGCGCACGCCCCCCTCGCGGTAGAGCGCCACGGAGAGCGCCTGCGCCGGGAAATGGAGCGGCGGGATGTGCGGCAGGAGGGTTTTGGCATCGATGTAGACCGCGTGACCGCCGGTCGGGCGCATGATCGGGATCCCGATCTTCGTCAGCTTCTCGCCGAAGTTGGCCACCTGGGTGACGCGGTAGCGCAGGTAGCTCTCGTCGAGCACCTCGCGCAGGCCGCGCGCCACCGCTTCGAGATCGCGGCCGGCGAGACCGCCATAGGTCGGGAATCCCTCGATCACGATCAGGCGCTGGGTCAGCGTCTCCAGAAGCGCGTCGTTGCGCGAGGCGAGGAAGCCGCCGATGTTGGCCAGGCCGTCCTTCTTGGCGCTCATGGTGCACCCGTCGGCGTAGCTGAACACCTCGCGGACGATCTCGGCGACCGAGCGGTCCTGCTGCCCCTGCTCGCGCGTCTTGATGAACCAGGCATTCTCGGCGAAGCGGCAGGCGTCGATGTAGAACGGAATACCGAACTCGCGGCAAAGCTCCGCAGTGGCCCGGACGTTGGCCAGGGAGACCGGCTGACCGCCTCCCGAGTTATTGGTCAGGGTCAGCATGCAGAGCGGGATCATCTCGCGCGGCGTCTCCTCGAAGAGACGGCGCAGCCGCTCCAGATCCATGTTCCCCTTGAAAGGGTGGTTGGCGTTCGGATCCTTCCCCTCGGCAATGACCAGATCGAGCGCGATCCCATGGTTCGTCTCGATGTTGGCCCGCGTCGTGTCGAAGTGGTTGTTGTTGGGAACGATCATGCCCGGCTGGGTGAGCAGGGTCGAGAACAGCAGGTTCTCGGCCACGCGTCCCTGGTGAACGGGCAGGAAGTGCGGAAATCCGAAAACGTCCCGGATCGTGTCCCGGAGGTGGAAGAAGTTGCGCGCGCCGGCATAGGCCTCGTCGCCCTGCATCAGGCCCGCCCACTGCCAGTCGGACATCGCCGAGGTCCCGGAATCGGTGAAGAGGTCGATGAAGACGGCTTCCGAAGGAATCTTGAAGAGGTTGTACCCACCCTCTCCGAGGAGGCGCTCGCGCTCCTCCCGGGGAAGCAGGTGAATCTTCTCCACAACCTTCACACGCCACGGCTCGGGAAGTGATCTCATGGGAATACTGACCCTCCATACAGGACCAGGCAGACGCCACACACGCGGCGACCGCGAGGTCGATTGACACCTCAGATAGGACGCGACCCGACGAATGGCTTCGTTGCGTCAGGACTATAGTGTCGCGAGAGCCGAAAAGGAAGACACTATAATCCGCCGGATGCCGCCGCTCGTCGAGATCCGCGACCTCACCAAAGCGTATGAGGAGGGCGGGCGGCAGCGGACGGTGCTGCGAAACGCGAACGCGGTGATCGAGCGCGGCGAGCTCGCGGTGCTCGTGGGCCGCAGCGGGTCGGGAAAATCGACTCTCCTCAACCTGTTGAGCGGAATCGACCTGCCCGACGCGGGCGAGGTCTTCGTCGACGGAATCTCTCTGTCCAAGCTCGCCGAGCGGGAGCGGACGCTGTTCCGCCGCGACAAGATCGGCTTCATCTTCCAGTTCTTCAATCTGATCCCGACGCTGACGGTCGAAGAGAACCTCCTCCTCCCCCTGGAGCTCAAGGGGCGAGTGTCTCCCGCGCAGCGGCGCGCCGCGCAGAAGCTTCTGGCCGAGGTCGGCCTCGCCGACCGGGCCAACACCTGGCCCGACCGCCTCTCTGGAGGAGAGCAGCAACGCGTGGCCGTGGCCCGGGCGCTGACGCACGATCCGCTCCTGGTTCTGGCGGACGAGCCCACGGGCAACCTGGACCTGGAAACGGGTCTCCAGGTTCTGGAGCTGCTCGACCGACTCACCCGTCAGGCGGGCAAGACGATGGTCATGGTCACTCACAGCCCCGAGGTGGTGGGGATCGCCGATCGGGTCTACCGCATCGCGGAGGGGCACCTCGTGGAGCGCTCCCTGGAGCTGGAGACAGCCCGTTGACCCCGCTCCTCTGGCGGTCGAGCCGGCGCCATCTCACCCGACATCCCTGGCAGATCGGTCTGGCCACCCTGGGGGTGGCTCTGGGAGTGGCGGTCGTGGTCTCGATCGACCTCGCCAATGCGAGCGCGAGCCGCGCCTTCTCCTTGTCGACCGAGACCATCACCGGCCGCACGACGCACCAGATCGTCGGCGGACCGGAGGGGCTGCCGGATGCAGCCTTCCGCCGCCTGGCCGTGGACGCCCGCCTCGCCGGGGAGCTTCCGATGGCCCCGGTCGTCGAAGGCTTCGGCGTGCTTCGGGGGAAACCCGGCGAGGGGCCCCGCGTCCTCCGCATCCTGGGGCTCGATCCGTTTTCCGAGCGGCCGTTTCGTCCTTATTTGAATGGCGGCGCCGGAAAGTCCGAGGACACCCGCGGCTTCTCGGTCGACCTCGGTCCCCTTCTCACGCGACCTCGGGCCGGCGTGCTCTCTGCCGCGACGGCCCGCGAGTTGGGGGTCCGTCCGGGCGGGACCTTCCGGCTCCGCGTCGGCGGCGTGCCGCGGGAGGTCGAGCTGGCGGGAGTCCTGGAGCCAGAGGATGAAAGCACCCGTCGCGGGCTGGCGGATCTCCTGGTGATGGACATCGCCGCCGCGCAGGAGCTCCTGGGGCACGCCGGGCGGCTCGACCGGATCGACCTGATCGTTCCCGAAGGTCCCGCGGGCGAGCGCCTGCTGGCGCGGGCCGCCGCCGTCCTGCCGCCCGGGGCGCAGATCCTCCGCGCCGAAGCCCGCTCGCGCTCGACGGAGGAGATGACGCGCGCCTTCCGGCTCAATCTGTCGGCCCTGTCCCTCCTCGCCCTGGTCTGCGGCGGCTTCCTTATCTACAACACGATGACCTTCTCGGTCGTGCAGCGCCGGACGCAGATCGGCATCCTGCGCGCCCTGGGAGTCACGCGCGATCAGATCTTCGCCCTGATCCTTGCCGAGGCCGCGGCCGTGGCCCTCGTGGGCACGGCCGCGGGCCTGGGCGCCGGCATCCTGCTTGGACGGGAGCTGGTCCGGCTGGTGACGCAGACCATCAACGACCTCTATTTCGTCCTATCGGTCCGCGAGCTCTCCCTGCCGGCTCTCACCCTGGCCAAGGGGGCGGCGCTGGGGATCGGCGCAACGCTCCTCGCCGCTCTCGCTCCGGCGGTGGAGGCGACGCAGGCGCCGCCGCGGGCCGTGCTCACCCGCTCGGCCTTGGAGGCCCGCCTGCGCAAGGCGCTCCCCCGCGCGACCGCCATCGGCGTCGCCCTGCTGCTCCTGGGCGGTGCGCTCCTGGCGCTTCCCGCCGGCCTCATGGTGGGTTTCGCCGGGCTCTTCGGCGTGATCCTCGGCTGCGCACTCCTCGCGCCGGGAGCCACCGTGGTCCTGATGCGCCTGGTGCGCCCGCCGATGGGCGCCCTCTTCGGCGTCCTCGGCCGGATGTCGGCGAATGGCGTGGTGACCTCGCTCTCGCGCACGGCCGTGGCGATCGCCGCTCTGGTGATCGCGGTGTCGGTCACCGTCGGGGTCGGCGTGATGATCGACAGCTTCCGGCGGACGGTGGTGCGCTGGCTGGAAGCGTCGCTCCGCTCTGACGTCTACGCCACGGTGCCGAGCCGGGGCGGCGGGTTCGCCGGCGCGGATCTCGATCCGGAAGTCGCCCAACGGGCCGCCGCTCTCCCCGGCGTCAACGGGGTTCATACGATCCGACGGGTGGAGATCCCCAGAGAAGAGGGGCCGATCCGGATGGTCGTCCTCGGCACGGACCGCAGAGGGATGTCAGGCTACGATCTCCAGCAAGGGGACCCGGACAAGGTCTGGCCGGCTTTCCTTCAGGGCGGGGCGGTGATCGTCTCCGAGCCGTTCTCCCGGCGCTTCGGCGTCAACTTGGGCGACAGCCTCCGCCTGCCGACGGAGCAGGGGATGCGAACGTTCCAAATCGCCGGGGTCTACTCCGACTTCGCCTCCGACCAGGGGCTGGTGCTGATGAGCCGGGAGACGTATCGGCGGTTCTGGAAGGACCAACGGATCTCCGGCTTCTCTCTCGACCTCGCGCCGGGCGTGGACCCGGACCAGACGATCGAGCGTCTGCGCACCGTCTCCGGGGGCGAGGCGTTGATCGCCCAGCCGAACCAGGCGCTCAAGCGGATCTCGATGGAGATCTTCGACCGCACTTTCCGCATCACCGGCGTCCTCCGCCTGCTGGCCGGCCTGGTCGCCTTCATCGGCGTGCTCTCGGCGCTCATGGCCCTGCAGCTCGAACGGGCGCGCGAGCTCGGGGTGCTGCGGGCCAACGGTGTGACGCCCGGGCAGGTCTGGCAGCTCGTCACCTCGCAGACGGGGCTGATGGGGCTGGCCGCCGGCCTCCTGTCGATCCCGGTGGGGCTGGCGCTCGCCGCCATCATGATCTTCGTGATCAACCGCCGGTCGTTCGGCTGGACGATCCGCCTGGAAGTGTCGCCTGAGATTCTGTTCCAGGCGGTGGTCCTGGCTCTCGCTGCGGCTCTCCTGGCCGGGTTGTATCCCGCGTGGAAGATGGCGCGAACGTCGCCGGCTCTGGCGCTGCGGGAAGAGTGAGACCAAGGACGCCAAGGACAAAGAGATGAGGTCAAGCTTTTACTCGCCCTTGTTGTCTTTGCTGTCCTTGGTGTCCTTGGCTCTCCCAATCACCGCCTGCCGGGACAGCCCCTCGCAGCCCCAGGCTTCCCTCTCGGTCGCTGGCGCCCTGCGCGCCGCGGACGACCGCGGGTATGCCCGGGCCGTGGAGCCGCGGGAGTTTTCGTTCCCCGCGGACCACGGCCCGCATCCGGACTTCCGCACCGAGTGGTGGTACTACACGGGCAATCTCGTGACCGCCGAGGGGCGGCGCTTCGGTTTCCAGCTCACCTTCTTCCGCTCCGCCCTGGCTCCCCAGATGCCGGCCCGCGGCTCGGCCTGGGCGACCCGCCAGGCCTGGCTCGCTCACTTCACGGTGAGCGACGTCAAGGGCGAGCGCTTCCATTCGTTCGAGCGGTGGAGCCGCGGTGCCGTGGGGCTTGCGGGGGTGCGGGCGACGCCCTTCCGCGTCTGGGTCCAGGATTGGTCGGCCCAGGCCGACGGCGGGGCGGTGTTTCCGATGCGGCTCCAGGCCGCCCAGGGGGACGCGGCAATCGACCTGAAGCTGGACCCGGGGAAACCGCCCGTGCTTCAAGGGGAACGGGGGCTGAGCCGCAAGAGCTCCGAGCCGGGGAACGCGTCCTATTACTACTCGCTGACCCGCATGCCCGCCCGCGGCACGGTCCGTCTAGGCCGGGAGAGCTTCACGGTCACAGGCGCTGCCTGGATGGATCGGGAGTGGAGCACGAGCTCGCTCGGCGCGGGGCAGGTCGGCTGGGACTGGTTCGCCCTGCAGCTTTCGGATGGCACTGACCTCATGCTGTACCAGCTCCGCCACACCGACGGGCGCCCCGATCCGGCCAGCAGCGGCAGCTTTGTGGAGCCCGACGGCACATCCCGCACCCTCGCCTTCCGGTCCTTCTCTCTCGAAGGCTTCGATGCCTGGCAGAGCCCGCGCTCCGGCGCCCGCTACCCCGCCCGCTGGCGCGTGCGCGTCCCCTCCGAGGGGCTGGACCTCACCGTCACCCCAGTGCTGGCGGACCAGGAGCTGGACGTCTCGTTCCGGTATTGGGAAGGCGCGGTGGCCGTCGAAGGCACCCGCCGCGGCTCTCCGGTGGAGGGGCGCGGGTACGTCGAGCTCACCGGGTATACCGAGAGCCCCCACCTCTGAGGTTCGGGGTCACTCGCCTTTGGAGGCGTGGACCGGCTGTCGGCGCCTGGAAGGCCGGGGCTGGCTCGGGATCAAAGTGATCAGCCCCCGAAGGGCACGATTCACCGCCTCCGAGTCAGGAAAGTACTTCTGGACGTCAGGCTCCAGCATCACAGCACCCTCAGCCAAGGTGAAGTGCTGGACGCTGGTCGTTCCATCCGCCCGGTGGATCTTCACGGTATGTCCCTGGCGGTACGCCTGCGCATGCTTTCCGCGGACTCCGCCCCGAAAATCGTACTCAGGCAGCATGTCGTCCGAGTCTGACCGCGGCGGATCAGGTATCCCCTTCTTCATAGATCTTCCGTTCTGCACGTGTCGCTTCGCGGCTGCTGACCAGGCGAATCGTCTCTCCTCTCTCAGTGTACACGACTACGAGGAGGCGTTCCTGGGCCGAAAGCCCGATGTCGATGTAGCGGTGCTCTCTTATGGAATGCCGAAGGTCATCAACGGTGACGGACAAAGGATCACCCAACACCGTCTTGGCTTCCTCGAAGGAAACTCCGTGCTTGCGATAGTTGCTTTCCGCCTTTTCTTCGTCCCACTCGAAAATCAATGCCATGGCAGCCCCAATGGGCGCCGATTCTAAACCATGCCCCCCGGTAAGAATCGCCCCCTCTCCACGTTCCCAGGGTGTGCGCGTGGGAACCCTTCACCTCGCGCACGCAGCGCCCTGGCCGGCGCCCGCACCGGACAACGGAGATGCCTCCTCATCCTCGTTCCGGACGGGCGCCGGCCCGGTTTTTCGAAATGGGGTCCCCATGAGAGGATGAGCGCGCTCGTCACCAAGGAGACTCGTATGAATCGCTTCCTCCGCATCCCGATCGTTGGCCTTCTGGTGGCCCTCGCTCTCACCGGCTCCGGAGCCGCGCAAGACCGTCCTACTGCCGGGCTGGATCCCGGCCGGCCCAATCGGCCGACTCGTCAGGTCCCCAGCTACACGATCCAGCAGTTTCTCGCGACCACGCTCTACACCGGCGGCTCGTTCTCGCCGGACGGCAGCAAGATTCTGGTCGGGAGCGACCAGACCGGGACCTTCAATGCTTTCGCCGTACCGGTCACCGGCGGCAAGCCGGTTCAGCTCACCCAGTCCAAGGTCAGCGCCGTCACTCCTCTCGGCTACTTCCCGCGCGACGAGCGCTTCCTCTACTCGAGCGACCAGGGGGGCAACGAAAACAGCCACATCTACGTCCAGTCTCCGGACGGCAGCGTCCGCGATCTGACCCCGGGCGACAAGCTCAAGGCCGACTTCCTGAGGTGGTCGGAGGACGATCGAAGCTTCTTCTTCGTGACCAACGAGCGAGACCCAGCCGCTTTCGATGTTTATGAGATGACGCTCGACGGGTTCGAGCGCACCCTCCTGTTCAAGAACGAGGAGGGCTTCCTGCCAGGTGCCATCTCCCCGGACCGCCGCTGGGTAGCTCTGACGAAGACCTCGGGCTTCAATGACGTCGACCTCTACCTCCACGACCGGACCACCGGCAAGACGACCCTGCTCAACCCCGGCGACGTGCCCAACACCGAGATCTCCTTCCAGCCCAAGGCCTTCAGCCTGGATGGCAAGAGCCTCTTCTACATCACGGATAAGGGATCGGAGTTCGACTATCTCGTGCGCTACGACCTGGCCACGGGCAAGTCGACGGAGGTCCTGCGCCCCGATTGGGACGTGGTCAGCGCCAGCTATTCGCGCGAAGGGAAGTATTTCGTCGCAACCATCAACAACGATGCGCGCTACGACCTTCGGCTCTTCGACGCCTCGAGCCTCCGCCCCGTTCCTCTGCCGAACCTCCAGCAGGGGAGCATCTCGGGCGTGTTCTTCTCCCGGGACGGCAACCGCATGGGCTTCTATGCCGAGGGGACCGGACCGGCAGAGCTGTTTGTCCGCGACATGGCGACCGGACAGACACGGCAGCTCTCGCGGGCGCTCCCGGAGATCGACCCGGCCGATCTTGTGCAGGGCGAGGTGGTCCGTTTCAAGTCCTACGATGGCGTCGAGGTCCCCGGCATCCTCTACAAGCCGCATAACGCCTCACCGCAGACCAGGGTTCCGGCGCTCCTCTGGGTCCACGGCGGTCCCGGCGGTCAGGCGACGATCGGATACAGCGGATTCCTCCAGTACCTGGTCAACCATGGCTACGCGGTCTACGCTATCAACAACCGGGGGAGCGACGGCTATGGCAAGACGTTCAACGCCATGGACGACCGCAAACATGGCGAGGCCGATCTGGACGATTGTGTGGCCAGCAAGAAGATGCTGATCGGGACCGGCTGGGTGGATCCACAACGGATCGGCATCCTGGGCGGCAGCTACGGCGGCTTCATGGTGCTCGCCGCGCTGGCGTTCCGGCCCCAGGAGTTCGCCGTGGGCGTCGATCTCTTTGGCGTGGCCAACTGGCCGCGCACGCTGGAGAGCATTCCGGCCTATTGGGAAGCGCTTCGCGCATCCCTCTACCACGAGATGGGCGACCCGGCGAAAGACGGCGAGCGCCTGCGCCGGATCTCCCCGCTCTTCCACGCCGACAAGATCGAGCGGCCGCTGATCGTCCTCCAGGGAGCGAACGACCCGCGGGTGCTCAAGCAGGAGTCGGACGACATCGTCGCCGCGGTGCGCAAGAAGGGGGTTCCTGTCGAGTACCACGTCTTCGAGAACGAGGGACACGGCTTCCAGCGCAAGGACACGCAGGAGAAGGCGTATACGGCGACACTGGAATTCCTGGACAAGTATCTGAAGGGAGTGCAGGCCGCGACGCCGGCGCGCTGAGCCCTCACCCCCGGCCCCTCTCCCGCGAGCGGGAGAGGGGTGGAGACAGAGGGGCTGTAATCTGCCCCCCTACCTCAACCGCACCCGCCCGACTCCCTCCTCGATCTCGATCTCCGTCCCGAAGGGCTTCGACAGCTTCGCGAGCCCTTGCAGGATCGAGGTGGCCGTGTCCCCATGGGCCAGCAGCGGCAGGCCGCGCTCGTACATCGGCTCGCCAAAACCCTGGGTGATCGGGAAGATCTCGATCGAGGCCACGCGGTCTTTGTCGAAGGTGATCCGCGGCACGATGCTCTCCCAGAAACGCCGCTCCTTCGGATAGGGGATCTTGTTGTAGAACTCCGACGGGTCCAGCGTCCGCGGGTCGAGCCCGAAGCGGCTCAAGGCCTCGGCCGGGACGGGAGAGATCGTCTCGTAGTGGAACAGGAAGTTGCCCAGGCAGTAGAAGATCGGCTTCCCCTTGTAGATCTCGACGCCGCGCACCACGTGCGGCCCGGCGGCGAAGAAAGCGTCCGCGCCCGCGTCGATGCAGGCCCGGGCGAACGGCTGCAGGAAGGGGTCGTTGATCTCGAGCTTCCGCAGGGCCTCGTGGGCGTGGATCGTCGCGAGCACGGCGCGCGAGTTGTTGCGCGCCGCCTTGATCGCGTTCGTCACCCGCGCGAGGTCCGCCGGGTTGGCTTCGCTGCGCAGGTCGACGGTGTCCCCGGAGGCGATCGAGGTCTCGTCGAAATACCAGGTCCCCTTGGGAAGCTGCGCCTCCAGCTCCTTGATCATGTCGCCGAACTCGTTGTAGCCGCGGAGCTGGTCCATCTCGATGCTGAGCTTCTTGAGCTGCTCGAAGACTTTCGGCGGCACCTGCAGCGACTGCTGGAGGTTGACCGGATTGAGCCCCGGCCGGCCGGACAGGTTCGGCTGCTCCGGACCCGCCGGGAAATAGTTCATGAACGTCGAGCAGCAGTTGACCTGGGCGACGCGCCCCGCCGCCGAATCGAAGTAGGCCGGCCGCGACGCCGCCTCCAGGCTCTCTCCCGACCCGGCCTGGACGAGCCCGACCCGCCGGAGGTTCTCCAGAGTGGCGAAGACGCCCTCGTGCCCAAAGTCCATGACGTGGTTGTTGGCCGTGCCCACGAAGCCGACGCCGGTCCACGCCAGCTCGTCCGCCGCCCAGGGCTCGGCGATGGCATGAGGGTCGCCTCCCTTCGGCATGGGCCAGACCCGGCGGGGATCGGCGAGGACGGTCTCGCAGTTGCCCCAGGTGCAGTCGGCTCCGCGCACGATCTCCAGGATCTCGAGGAATCCGGGGTCTTTGCGGTGCGCGATCCGGCGGGTGAGGATGCAATCCCCAACGGCGACCAGGCTCAGGCGGTCCTGCACAGCCCCGGCGGCCCGGGGCAGAAGGCTCGACGCGGCGGCCACGGCGGCCGTCTGCGTCACGGTCTTCAAGAACTCCCTGCGATCCATGTGATCCTCCTCCAAGGATACCTAGACTATCTAGACTATACGGAGGAGAGGAGCAAAAGATTCAGCGGCTTTTCAGGTCCCTCCATGGGCGCGCAAAGACCGCGCGAGGAGCCCGAGGCCGCCGAACAGGAGGACCAGGATGACGATCAGCTCGAACAGGCTGGTGTGCTGGAAGTAGATCTGCAGGTTGAGGATGATCCCCGCAAGCATCAGCACGACCCCGATGAACAGCAGGAGCCAGCCGGCGACCGAGCGGCCGTTGATGAAGAGGAGCAGCACGCCGAAGATGAACGGCACCAGGGTCAGGCCGAAGGCGTTGTAGCCCCAGAATTGCCAGAAGCCGGTGGTGACGCTCACCCGGCTGGTCAGCATGTAGCCGCCGGCGACCGCCATCGCCAGCCCGATCAGGAACTCGCCGAGACCTCCCGGGGTGCCCCCGGGGCTGCGCAGATCCGCCATGAGTCGCTCCTCCTTCGCTCCGGACGATCATAGCCTGCGCCGCAGGATCAGATGGCGGTAGGAGGCGACGGAGCGCTCGTCGTGCGCCACTTCGAGAGGAGCGGACGCGCGCTCCAGGATCTCCCCCATCCGGCGGTTCGTGCTGGTGAAGACCAGGTCGAGCAGGGAGAGGCCGAACCGCGCCAGCGGTCCCGGACGGCGGCCGTCGGGCAGGAACTTGTCGAACACGGCGATGCGCCCGCCGGGGCGCAGGACCCGGGCGGCCTCGCGCAGGCAGCGCACCGGGTCCGGGATCACCTCCAAGACCATGTGGAGGATCGCCGCGTCGAACGAGCCGTCCGGCAGGTCGAGCGCCAGGCCGTCCATCACCCGGAGCTCGACGCCGGGCCGGGCGTGGGCCTCTGCCTGCCGCAGCATGGCCGGCGTCAAGTCGGTGGCCAGGACGTGGACGTCCGTTGGAAGGAACGGGATGTCCGCGCCCGTGCCGCAGCCGATGATCAGCACCCGCTCGCCCGGCTCCAGCGCGAGGAGCTCGATGGACCGCCGGCGCTCGCGGTGGAGCTTGGTGACCCGATCGTAGAACGGAGCCCAGAGGGTGTAGCGGAACCGTTGCCAGACGTTCGGCGGCATCTGGAAAGAGTAACCCACACTCCTCTCCCGCTCCGCGGGGGAGGAGCCGGCGGTGGGGGGCTCAGCAGACCAGCTTCGAAACCTCGAGATCCCCCCGCCGGAACGAGTCGAACGGCAGCTGGCCTGGCGCCTCGATGAAGCGGACGACCGCGATCGGGTCGCAGTGGGCGAGGCGGTGGTAGAGCCGGAGCGCGGCTTCCGCTTCGGCGAGCCAGAGGGAGCAGCGCTCGCCGTTGGGCGTCTGGCGGTCGCCCTCGGCGGAAGAGGCCAGGAAGGCGCTGTGGTTGCAGATATAGCGCGCCAGGCAACGCAGGCAGGGATGGTCCTCGGCGGCCCCCTCCCGGGTCTCGGGAGGCGTCGCCTCCAGGCCCGGATAGGGCTCGGAGCCGGCTGCCCAGGCGAAGCCGCCGCCCGCGAGGGTCCGTTGCAGCGGCTCGCTCCCCATCAACCGCCGGACGATCCGGGTCACCGGCCGGAAGTCGACCGGAACCCGCCGCGCTTCCAGCTCGGAACCGATCTCGCCGCAGACCGCCATCAGATCGTTGCGGTAGTCCCGGAGAGTCCCTCCCGCGAGGCGGGTCGCATCCAGGTGCCGCACCCGCAGGCGCTTGGCCCAGTCCCAGAGGTCCAGGAGCCGGGCTCCGCCGGAGAGCAAGCAGCTCACCGTCACCCGGTCGGTGAAGGGGTGCAGCAAGAGCAACGAGGACGAGGACGTCTCCCAGACCCGCAGGTCGGCGGCGCTCGCCCGCGCCGGAAAGGACTCGCAACGCACCTGGACGCGCAAGGGGATGCTCGCCAGGCACGTCGCCAGGGCGGGCGTGATCTGCCGGACGTCCACCGAGAGCTGGAAGGAGATCTCCTGGTAGGCCGAGGCCGCGAGCTCTCCAGCTTCAGCCAGGACCCGCTGCACGACCCGGAGGTCCGGGACCTCGCCGGGCCAGGAGAGGCAGAGTCGCACGCGCGACGCCCCGAGGCTCTGCTTGAAGACGGCCTCCAGCGCCTCCGCGACCTCGTCCTCGCACCGGGGTCCCAGATGCGCGCAGACCTGGTCGTCCATCCGATGGATCGCCCCCAGGTCCCAGCAGCCGGAGGTGTCGAGCCCTGCCGCGTCTCCGCTCCACCCCGCCTGGTTCTCCGCCGTCAGCAGATCCTCCTGGACGAGCCAGCTCAGCAGACCGTCGTCCAGATCACCGGTTTCAAGGGCCGGCGCGACATAGAACCGGAGGTCCTCGGGGACCTCCAGCACGGCCGCCCTCTCGAGATCGTAGATCAGGCTGCACGAGCCGTCCCCGTCGATCAGCGGATACATCTCTCGCCAGCGCAGCGCGCCAGGCATCGGGATCGTGGGCGTCATCAGCTTCCTCCTTCGCGGCTCAGTGCTCGTCATCGACGCAATCACTGGGGGCTGAGCACCGGCCGCTTCGCCCCTATCTACTACTAACGTTGCCGCAGGCCCGTTTCGAGGGACAACTTCTCATCGATTTTCCTGTGACAACAGAGATTGAATGTTTTCGCTGATTTCCTCCTCTTATTTCGTCGCGGCGGAGGGCTCGTTTTTCAACCACTGATCGAGCCAGCCGAGCACGGTTTCATGCCAGAAGATGCTGTTGCCCGGCTTCAAAACCCAATGGTTCTCATCAGGAAAGTGAACGAACCGGCTGGGGATGCCGCGTCGTTGCAGTGCATTGAATGCACCAAAACCTTGGTTGTCAGGAATGCGGTAATCCAAGCCGCCATGAATCACCAGCATCGGCGTCTTCCAGCGATCGACGAAGTTCACCGGATTCTGCCGCTCGTACTCCGCCGCCTTCTCCCAATACGGTCCGCCCTGCTCCCACTCGGGGAACCAGATCTCTTCCGTTCCGTAATACATCATTCGCTGATCGAACGTGCCGTCGTGGTTGACCAGACAGCGGAACCCGTCCGGCCACTGGCTCGCGATCCAGGCGATCATGTAGCCGCCGTACGAAGCGCCGAGCGCGCAGGCGCGTCCGCCGTCCAGCCAGGGATAGCGTTGGAGCGCGGCCTGCATCCCCTTCTGCAGATCCTCCAGCGGCTTCCCGCCCCAATCCATGCGGATCGCGTCGGTGAACGCCTGGCCATAGCCCAGAGAGCCGTGGAAATCGACGAAGACCGCGCCGTACCCCGCCGCCGCATAGGTCTGCGGATTCCAACGGTAGTGGAACTCGTTGTGGAACGAGCCCTGCGGGCCGCCGTGGATCAGGAAGGCGATCGGATATTTCTTCGCCGGATCGAACTGGATCGGCTTGACGACCCAGCCGTAGACCGTGTCGCCGTTCGCCCCTTTGAAGGAGAACTGCTCGGGCTCGCCGAGGAGGACCGAGGCCAGCGCCTCGCGGTTCACCTGGGTGATCTGCCGCACGTCCGAGCCATCCGTCTTCGCGGTATGGAGCTCGACGGGCGACCGCAGGTGGTCGCGGCCGAAGACGAGGCGGTCCCGCGCCAGCCGGACGTCGTGCACGCTGCCGCCGGCCACCAGCTTGCGCACGCGCCCGCTGGCCACGTCGATCGCGAAGAGTGGCACCTGGCCCGTGTCATAGGCCGTGGAGTACAGGGTTTTGCCGTCCGCCGAGAAGATGACGCCGTCCGAGGAGCGGTCCCACTCCTCGGCCAGCACCCGCTCCTTACCCGAAGCCAGGTCGCGCACGACGATCCGGAAGCGGTCCGCCTCGAAGCCCGGGCGCGCCATCTTCAGATAGGCGAGGGTCTTGCCGTCCGGCGAGAAGGCCGGCTGGGTGTCCCAGGCCGGATTGGCGGCGGTGAGGTTGCGCGGCTCGCCGGAGCCGTCCACCGCGGTCTGATAGAGGTCAAAGTTGGTGGACCAGGGCTCCTCGCGGTTCTTCTCGCCGGCCAGGCGGGCGGCGAAGACCAGGCTCTTCCCGTCCGGCGCGAACGCCCACTCCTCCGAGCCGCCGAACGGCTTCGACGGGACGTCGGCCAGCGCCAGCTTCCCGCCGGAGAGCTCCACCGGCTCGCCGGTCTTGCCGCCGGAGAGCGGCGCCACGAACAGGTGATTGCGCCGGCCATCGGCCCAGGTATCCCAATGACGGACGAAACCGCCGTCGTAGACCTGCGCCGAGGTCTTGTCCTTCTCCTGAGCCGCCAACCGCTCGACCGTGCAGGCAAGCGCCGAGCAGTCCGGATAGACCTCCAGGCTGAAAGCGATCCGTGACCCGTCCGGAGACATCAACAGATTGGACACGTCCAGCGGCAGATTGGTGACCTGGACGGCGTCCTTGTCGGTCCCCGGGACCGGCAGGCGCCAGACCTGGCTGGACCCGGAGCGGCTCGACAGGAAGTAGAGGCTTTTGCCGTCGGGCGCCCAGCGCGGCTCGCTGTCCGACGCCTCGTTCGTGGTGAGCTGGGTGGCACCGCTGCCGTCGATGCCCATCAGCCAGAGGTCGGTCCGTCCCTTGTTGGCTTCGAAATCGGTGGTCCGCAGCACGTAGGCCACCTGGCGTCCATCCGGCGAGGGCCGCGGATCACTGATCCGCCGCATCGCGTGCATGTCCCGCGCCGTAAACGGATGAGGAGCGTCCGCAGCGCTCGTCGCAGCCGCGCTCGCCCCAACGACAAACAGAAAAATAGAAACCGCTTTGCGCATCGCGTCCTCCATTAACGAAGGACACTTTACCAGACAGCCCTATCAGCCCTTCCGATTCGCACCAGAATGGCCAGACTGACGGTTCTTTCGTAAGATCGAGGAAATCACAAGGCATCCTCCAATGGGATGCATCGATCAGCCGGACGGATATGGTTCTCTTGGATTGCTTTCGCGATCTGGGCTCTCGCCGTTCTCTCGACTCCAGCATGTCGATCGCGGCCCCGAATTGCTGCCAGATGATGGTTTTCCAGATCGTGTCCATGGCCTTTTTTCCTGTCAGCCCTGGCTGGCCGCCGGGCTGGAGCGCAGCGGACGCGCCGCCGCGAGCGCGGCCGCGAGGTCGGCGACCTGCAGCGGCTTGCTGAGATAGCCGTCCATGCCCGCGGCGAAGCAGCGCTCGCGGTCCCCGGGCATGGCATGGGCGGTCGTCGCGAGGATCGAGGGTTGGCGGTCGCCGGGAAGCTCGCGGCGGATGCGCTGGGTCACTTCGAGGCCGTCCATCTCGGGCATCTGGACGTCCATCAGAATCACGTCGTAGGGCTGGCGGGCCAGCGCGTCGAGGACCTCCTGACCATTGCGCGCGAGGTCCGCGCGATATCCCAGGTGGGAGAGCAGGACGAGCATCACCTGCTGGTTCACCGGGTGGTCCTCGGCGATCAGGATGGACAGCGGGTGACTGCGCCCCAGGCCGGAATCGGCATCGTTGGAAGAATCATTGGCCGTGGCCGGGCGCTGCCGGGGGACCGGGGCGGCCTCTCCGACGACGGTAAAGTGGAAGGTCGAGCCCTGGCCAAGGGTGCTCTCGGCCCAGATCCTGCCTCTCATGAGCTCGGTCAGCCGCTTGCTGATGGCCAGGCCGAGGCCGGTGCCGCCATGGCGGCGGGCCAGCGAGCCTTCGAGCTGATGAAAAACGAGGAAGAGGCGGCTCAGGTCTTCGGGGGCGATGCCGATTCCGGTGTCGGTGACGGCGAAGTGGGCTTCCCACTGGCCATCCTCCAGGGGCTGGGCGGAGAGGGAGAGCCGCACCTCGCCCTGCGAGGTGAATTTGACGGCGTTGCCCAGCAGGTTGACCAGGACCTGGCGGATGCGCGCGGAGTCGCCCATCAGGGCGTCCGGAGCACCCGGCGCGATCGTCTGGTGCAGCGCGAGCCCCTGACGGGCGGCCAGCGGCGCGACGATTTCCACGCTTTCGTGCATCACCGCCGCAAGCTCGAAGGGGGCGCGCTCGATCGCCACTCTCCCCGACTCCATCTTCGAGAACTCGAGGATGTCGTTGATCAGGACCAGGAGGGCCTCGCCGCTCGCCCGGATGGTCTCCAGATACTCTTTCTGCGTACGGGTGAGGGAGGTTTCCCGCAGCAGCGTGGTCATGCCGATGACGCCGTTCATCGGAGTGCGGATCTCGTGGCTCATGTTGGCCAGGAACTGGCTCTTGGCGCGGCTCGCGCTCAGGGCTTCCTCCTTGGCGACCTGAAGAGCGGCGGTGCGCTCCTTCACCTGCTCCTCGAGGGTCTGGCGCAGCCGGTCGAGCTCTTCGTGGACCCGCTGGAACCGGCTTGCCAGGGAAAAACCCATGGCGATCAGAACGGCCGCGAAACCGAACGGCGGCAGCGACAGCGAGCCCAGCCACGGCAGGGAAGCGACCTGGCGGGCCAGCTCGATTCCTTCGAGGGCGATCAGCACGAGACCTCCGAGGGCGATGGTGCGGGCCTCGACGTCACCCCGCCACATCTCGCGCACGATGAGGACGGCGGCCATCACCAGGAGCGGCAGCAGCCAGAGCCCACGCAGGCCCTGGCTGGCAATCACCAGCCGGACGTCGGGCCACAATCCGACGAACAGGGCCAGGGCGCCATGGGAGAGCTGATACGCGCGGAGCAGGCGGGGGATGGGCCGGGCGAAGAAGGTCCAGAGGAACTGGATCGCGAAGAGCGCGGCCACGTGGCCGGTGAGATCGCTGAGCCGGACGGCGAGGTCATAGCGGCTGGTGATCTCGTAGATCCAGTAGGTGCTGGCGAGGGTATTGACAGAGAAACAGAGGGCCATGAGGCCGAACCAGAGGTGGCCGGTCTGCTGGCGGCGGCGCCAGTAGAGCAGAAAGTGGTAGGGCACCGCGGCCAGAAAAAGAAGGGCGAGGAGAAACAGGGGGAGCTCGGCTCCCAGCAAGCGGCTCCAGATCACTTTGGCGTGGTCGCGCAGAGCCCGTTCGGTGCCGAGCGCGACGACGTTGCCCACAGGGCCGGCTTCGGGCCTCTGATCGGCGATCCATCCCACGCGCCGCACCCGGATCGCCACGCGGAGCTGGCCACCCGGCCCGATGGTCTCCAG
>DATFPH010000445.1:0-19185 GCA_035264905.1 Thermoanaerobaculia bacterium | reverse complement strand
TCGACATGCTGCGCTGCATCTTCTGCGGCTACTGCGTGGACGCCTGCCCGGAAGAGGCCATCATCATGAGCAACAACTACGACATGGCCTACTTCACCCGCGAGCAGTCGATCGTCGGCAAGGGCGAGCTGATGAAGCCCTTCACCTTCGACGAGAGCCAGCTCGGCTACCGTCCCCGCTTCCCCGAGGAAGACGCCCAGCGCGCCAAGATGCGCCGCGGCGCCTTCGATCTGGTGGCTGCGGCGAAGCAGGCCCAGGCCCAGGAAGAGCAGAAGGTCGCGGCGGGGCGGTAGATTTCACCCCCTTCCCTCACCCCCTCTCCCATTACACACCCATCCCCCGGGAGAGGGGGTGCCGCTGCTCCCGTTATCCGGTTCTGCTATGGCCCGAAGGGGTCATCGATCTTGAAGGGGTTCCTGAACCGGACTCCTTCCAACTCGCGGTCGTGCTGCAGATCCTCGCTGAGCAGCAGGGTGGCTCCGGCCTGTTTGACCACAGCCCACAGCATGGCATCCCAGAAAGACAGATTGTGCTGCTCGACTGCCCTCACGGCGAGACGCAGGCTTCCCGGGGTGGCAGCTACAACCGGGAACAGGGTCTGCCAATCTTCAAGATGGACGGCTGCCTCAGCGGCCGAGAGCCTACCTTTGCGTGTCGTTGCCGCGAAAAACTCGCCGAGCGTCTGGAGGGTCAGAAAGCAGTCATAGCTCACCGCGGCGCGGCGAACGATCTCGCGAGCCTTGTCCTGGCGCTCGCCAGCATCCGCGTCGACGGTGTAGAAGAGGATGTTGGCGTCGAGGCTGATTCGCTCAGCGCTCATGGAGCTCGTCGCGCGAGGGCGCGACGCCACCCATGTGCAGATCCCGGCTGAGGATGCGCTCGAGGGCTGCCTCCTGTGCAGGGCTCAGCCGGCGCTCCTCCGCGGACAGGGGAGAGAGGAGCGCCACGGGCTTGCCACGCCGTGTAATCACAATCCGCTCTCCAGCCTCAACAGCCTTTACATACTGGGTCAGGTGTTGATTGACCTCCCGGAGGCTGACGCGCTGCTCCTTGACTGCCTTCATAAAGCCATTGTAGCACGTCCCACAAGCCCGCTGTCGGGGCTCACCCCACCCCCGCCCTTTGTCGCGGCTGACAGCCTCTTGACCCGGTGCTACCATGTCCTTACATGACCGGGAGCCCACACGCCCCTGTCGCAGGGGCTGTTGAAGTCTTGGCACCGGGACCTGGCATTCTTGCCGGGTCTTTTTCGTTCTGGCTGGCGAGGGACCTTGAACCCCTCCCTGAGAGACAACCATGAGCACTACAGTCGCAGAAAAAGAAAAGCGCGCGATCAGCCTCGAGAAGCTCGATGAGGTCGTCATCCGCTTCGCCGGCGACTCCGGGGATGGCATGCAGCTGACCGGAACCCAGTTCACCAACACGTCCGCCCTGTTCGGGAACGACCTGTCGACGCTGCCCGACTTCCCGGCCGAGATCCGCGCTCCCGCCGGGACGCTCCCGGGAGTGTCCGCCTTCCAGGTCCGCATCGCGGACTACGACATCCATACGCCCGGCGATGCCCCGGACGTGCTGGTGGCGATGAACCCGGCGGCGCTCAAGAAGGAGCTCAAGGATCTCAAGCCGAACGGCGTCATCATCGTCGACACCGACGAGTTCAATCCGAGGAACTTCGCCAAGGCGAACATCACCTCCAATCCGCTGGAGGACCACAGCCTCGACAACTACCGGGTCTTCCCCGTGGCGCTGACCACCATGACCCGGCGGACGCTCGAAGGGAGCGGTCTCGACACCAAGTCGATGGACCGCTGCAAGAACATGTTCTCCCTGGGCATGTGCTACTGGCTGTTCAGCCGGCCGCTCGACAACACGATCTCCTTCCTGGGGAAGCAATTCGCGAAGAAGCCGCACCTCGCCGAGGCCAACGTCAAGGTGCTCAAGGCGGGCTGGAACTACTGTGACATCACGGAGGTCTTCCACGACCGCTACGAGGTTCCGGCCGCGGACCTGGAGCCGGGGCTCTACCGCAACATCACGGGCAACGTCTCGCTCGCCCTGGGGCTCGTCGCGGCCAGCCGGAGGAGCGGTCTTTCCCTCTTCCTCGGCGCCTATCCGATCACCCCGGCGTCGGACGTCCTCCACGAGCTCTCCAAGTACAAGAACTATGGCGTGACCACTTTCCAGGCGGAGGACGAGATCGCCGCCGTCTGCGCGGCGATCGGCGCCTCGTTCGGCGGCGCCCTGGGGGTGACCTGCTCCTCGGGCCCGGGCATCGCGCTCAAGACCGAGGCCATGAACCTGGCGGTGATGACCGAGCTGCCGCTGATCGTCTGCGACATCCAGCGCGGCGGCCCGTCCACCGGCCTGCCGACCAAGACCGAGCAGGCGGACCTCTTCCAGGTCATGTTCGGCAGGAACAGCGACTCGCCGATGCCGATCCTGGCGCCGTCCTCGCCGAAGGACTGCTTCGACACGGCTCTGGAGGCAGTGCGCATCGCGACGAAGTACATGACGCCGGTGGCGCTCCTCTCCGATGGGTACATCGCCAACGGCTCCGAGCCCTGGAAGCTCCCGCAGGCCGAAGACCTTCCCGACCTGCGAATCGAGTTCCGCACCGAGGCCGCCGGCTTCCTGCCGTACCAACGCAACCCGGAGACCCTGGCGCGGCCGTGGGCCATCCCGGGCACCCCGGGCCTCGAGCACCGCATCGGCGGTCTCGAAAAGGAAGACGTGACCGGCAACATCTCCTATGACCCGAAGAACCACGATCACATGGTCCGCTTGCGGGCCGAGAAGGTGGCGCGCATCGCGGCCGACATTCCGCTGATCGAGGTGCACGGCGACGAGAGCGGCGAGTTGCTGGTCCTGGGCTGGGGCTCGACCGCCGGCGCCATCACCGGCGCGGTCAATTCGGCCCGCCGCCGCGGCCTGCCGGTGAGCCGCGCGCACCTGCGCTACCTGAACCCGTTCCCCGCGAATCTGGGGGAGGTGCTGTCGCGCTTCCGCAAGGTGCTGGTGCCCGAGATGAACCTCGGACAGCTCGCCTTCCTCTTGCGCGGCCACTACCTCAAGGACGTGATCACCTACAGCAAAGTGCAGGGCCAGCCGTTCACCCGGCAGGAGATCTTCGACAAGATCCTCGAGATCATGGAGCCGAACCAGAATGTCCACTGAGACCGCGACCCCGACCCTCACCAAAAAGGACTTCCAGACCGATCAGGAGGTGCGTTGGTGCCCCGGCTGCGGGGACTACGCCATCCTCTCGGCGGTGCAACAAGTCTTCCCCGAGCTGGGGATCCCCCGCGAGCGGTTCGTGGTGGTCTCGGGGATCGGCTGCTCCAGCCGTCTTCCCTACTACATGAACACCTTCGGGTTCCACTCGATCCATGGCCGCGCGCCGGCGGTGGCGACCGGCCTCAAGCTGGCGCGGCCGGACCTGGAGGTCTGGATCGCCACCGGCGACGGCGACGCCATGTCGATCGGCGGCAACCATCTCATCCACACGCTGCGGCGCAACGTCGGGGTCAAGATCCTGATGTTCAACAACCGGATCTACGGCCTGACCAAGGGTCAATACTCGCCGACCAGCGAGCTCGGCAAGAAGACCAAGTCGACGCCGCTCGGCTCGGTCGACTACCCGTTCAACCCGCTGTCGCTGGCTCTGGGGGCCGGGGCCACGTTCGTGGCGCGCAGCGTCGACATCTTCCAGCAGCACCTGCGGGACGTCCTGCGCCAGGCCGCCCAGCACAAGGGGACCGCCTTCGTCGAGATCTACCAGAACTGCAACATCTTCAACGACAAGGCGTTCAGCTACATGACCGAGAAGGAGATCAAAGACGAGACCGTCCTGTACATGGAGCACGGTAAGCCTCTAGTGTTCGGCAAGGCCAAAGACAAGGGGATCCGGATGCGGGGGACCGAGATGGAGGTCATCCAGCTCGGCAACGGCCTGACCGCGGACGACTGCCTGGTCTGGGACTCCAAGCTGGACAACCCGGCCACGGCGTTCCTCGCCGCGCAGCTCCTGCCGCCGCACTTCCCGACCGCCCTCGGCGTCTTCCGCAATGTGGAGGTCCCGAGCTACGAGGAGCGGGTGGTGGACCAGATGCGCCAGGAAACCGAGCGCCTGGGCGCCGGAACGCTGGATGACCTCCTGAAGGCCGGCGACACCTGGACGGTGGGCGGCGTGGCGAGCTGACCTCGCCCTCCGACTCCCTCGGAAGGCCCTCACCCCCGGCCCCTCTCCCGCGAGCGGGAGAGGGGTGAACAGCTTGATTTTCTGGGAAGAGCCCGTCAGGGCAGGTCGAGATCGGCAATCGAGGGAGCGACGAGAACTCTCTCCGCCAAGCCGGCCAGCGGTTCGAGGTCGTCGATTGCCTCGATCTTCCGTCGCACCTTCGCCGGAACTTTCTCGAATCGCTGCTCGATCTGCCGCAGCACCACCCGCCGCATCCGTTCCACCGCCTGCCGCGTCGCAGCTTCCGAACCTTGGGCCAGCCCCTTCTCCATTCCTCGTGCTTCCGCCTTTCCCAACCAGGTCAGCTCCATGGCCTTGATCTCCTCGTTGCCTTCCAGATCCAGCAGCCGCTGGAGCTCGATGGCATTCTGTCCCGATAATTGTACATAGGTTTCGACCCAGTCGACCAGGATCTGCTTGCGCAATCCCGACACCTCCGATGTCGCGATCCGGCGCAGGCACTCCAACTTCAGCTCGGCCGAGCTCCAATCGCCAGGGCGCATGAGAGCGGCAAATGCCCAGGCGATCGGCTCTGGCTTGGACAGCCATTCCTCCGCCAGGCAGCCGGAGAGCCCGAGAACCCGATAGCGGAACACGGCCGTCGCCGTCCCTTCGACGCCCTCCCGCAGAGCCTCACGGCGGAGCCCCGAGCGGCCGCCCTGGAGGTTCACCAGGATGGGTAGGACCAGCAGCCCGTGGCGCAGGCGCAGTTGCATGTAGTAAAGCCAGAGCCGGCGGTCCATACCGGACCGGAACTCGGTCTCGATCTCCACGTGGATCAGGAGCGGCAGCTCTTCCTGATTCACCTGGACTTTGGCGAGGAGGTCCATTTCCCGCCGGTCGCCGACCGGCCAGTCGGTGAAGATCTCCTTGTCCAGGAAGATTGCCTCGCCGGCTTCGAGGCGGGAGGCCAAGGCGGGAGCGACGAGGCGGAGGAAGTCGGCGAAGAAGAGTTTGATCAGACTCTTCGAAAGCTGGTCGTGGCTGGTCAAGTGCGTTCTCCGATCGGGTCATGGTCCGCCTGATAGCGGGCCGCCCTATATCAGTCGGAAAACAGGCCTCGAATCTTGCACTCGGGGGAGAAACTTCTTCGAAGAATCTTTCTCGAACCCTGGATACGCGCCCTGGCCCCCCGCCCGGTTCCTGCTAGTCTTCCCACATGGCCGACCTGCTGATCCTTGCCCACGGCGGCACCTGGGAGATGCGCTTCCAGATCACGTCGCTCGCGGCGAGCGCGGCGGCGGGGGGCGATCGGGTGGACGTGGCTCTCTTCTTCGCCGCGCTGGACGCCTGGGTGGGGAAGCGGTGGGACGAGATCGATCCGGCGCCGCCGCTTTCCGCGGGGCGCATCGAGTCGCTCGGTCTGCCTCCGCTGACCGAGATGCTCGCCCCCGGGCGCGAAGAGGGTCTGGTCCGTTTCTATGCCTGCAGCGCCTCGTCGCGCTTTCTCGGCCTTGACACGGCGGGCGTGCAGGCGTCGGTGGACGCCCTGCTGGGTTGGCAGAGCTTCGCGCGGATGATCCGGGAAGCCGGCCGCGTGGTTACCTTTTGATGACGACAGGAGCCGTATGAGACAACGTGGATTCCTTCTACTGACCGTGATCGCCTCGATCCTTTTCGCCCCGGCCGCTCGAGCGGCGGACGAGGACATCTGCCCGGCGACGGATGCCAAGGGGGCTGTGACCGAGCTCACCTACAACAAGAACGGCCAGGTGGTGGCCAGCGGCACCTGGGAGGTGAGCGGCGGAGCCACCGGCGCGGTGCTGGAGTTCCGCATCGACAACGAGCGCCTCCAGGCGGAGACCCGGACGGGCACGTCCGGCACCTGGTCGATCGTCCAGAGCTTCAGCACGTGCGATCGTCCCCTCCATGCGCTCCGGGTGTTCGTCTATCCGTCCGTGAGCGGCGGCGAGGGACGCCTGCGCCACTGTCTGAAGCGCTTGAAGCGCTCCGAGTATCGGCAGTTCGAGATCCCGTGCGGCGCCCAGGCGTCGATCGACCACTGCGCCTGGGAGTGCGAGGGTGGCGACGTGCCTCATTGCGCAGCCCTGTGCGCGGTGACCGCCACAGGGGGAAGGCTCCCATACCTCCTGTATCAGGGAACGGGAGACGCGAAAGACCCGAAGGTCGGCGACTCGTCGGAGGGCTCCTGGACCGTCCAGACCACCTGCAAACGCGGTGAGAAGCTCTCCTTCTACGTGCGGGACAGTTACGGGCGCGGCCGGCCCTCGCCCCGGGCGGAGAAGACCTGCGGAGAGGAGTAAGAAAAAAAGGACCGAAAGCACGACAAGGACATCAAGGACTCCAAAGACCTCCAGGATCAGCAGCCCCGATTCAGCAAAGGTGCTTTTGTCCTCTGGGTCCTTGCTGTCCTTGACGTCCTTTAAGTCCTTTCCTTCCGCACCAGAAACGTCTCCGCCCCAACGACCTCCGGGTCCAGCGAGAACTCGTACAGCTCCAGCCCCCCGAACAGCGCCTTCACGTTGGGCCAGCCGGCCGCCTGCATGTGGCGGGCGCCTTCGATCGCCACCGCGCCGTCCTCGTCGATCAGCACCACGTCGCGGTCCCGCGGCGGCGACCAGTCCTCGCCGGGATAGGGAATGGCCCCTGCCAACGAGAGCCGGACCGGCGCCGGCCGCACGTCGACCAGCAGCGGCGGATCGCCGTCCTTCATCCGGCGGAACAGGGCGAAGGGCGAGACTTCGAGCTGCGGATCGAACTGGACGACCGGCGTCGCGTCATCGAGATAGCGGGTCGGCATGGCGGCCGTGCTCAAAGCACCTGCGACTGATGATCCGCCCAGACCAGCCCCGACATCACTTTTGGCACAAACCGCGTCGATTTGGCCGGCAGCAGGGCACCGTCCGCAATGGCGGCGGCGAACTGGGTGGGAGCCATCGGGGGGAGGAAGATGCCGGTGCCGAGCTCAGCCGTGGAGACCTGGTCCCAGAGCTCGGCCGGCTGAGCGCGGTAGACCACGGTTCCGTTCGTGGACGCCTCGGCGGGGAGGCCCAGGGCCGGCAGGATGTCATTCTGAAAGACCTCCACGACGAGCGGGCTCGACGCCTTCAGAGACCAGATCTCCGGCTCCTGGCCCGACACCCAGACGCCGAGCGCCGGCTGGGGGGCCGCCGCAACGGCCGCGGCGAATTCCTGGCCGCTGCTTCCGTTGAAGGTCTGGCTCCCGGTCCGCAGCCCGGCCAGCTTGTCCAGCTCGATCTTCTCCTTGAACGCCCGGTGGATCGGCTCGATCGTCAGCTCCGGCGAGTCGAGGCTGGTGATCACCGCGAGCTTCGCCGCCGCCGCCGTGCCGGGGCGGATGCCGCGCTCCTGGGCATAGCGCTGCGCCACCTTGTAGCGGTGATGCCCGTCCGCGATGGCCGCCGGCACGTCGAGAGCCTTCTGATACAGCTTGATGCGGTCCGGATCGTCCACCCGGTAGATCACGTGGACGTTGCCGTCCCCGTCCCGGTGCCGGACGAGCGGCTTCGCGTTCGCCAGATCCTCCTGGAGCAGGGCTTCGAGACGTCCGCCGTCCTCGGAGACGAGCAGCGCCGGCTCCAGGTCGACGCGCATCGCCGAGAGCAGGGCGAGCCGGTCGGCCACCGCCTTGGCGAGCGTCTGCTCGTGAGGCCGGATGACCTTGGCGTCCGCCATCTCGACGAGAGCCAGCACGCCGAGCCGCCGGCCGCCGCCCGCGAGCTCGATGACGTAGGGATAGAGGGCGGGCCGATCCTCCCGCGCGATGACCTCTTCCTTCAGCCAGCGCTCATGGAGGTCGGCCGCGTGCGTATAGATGTCGTGCCCTGCCGGGTCCACCGGCCGGCTGAGGTGCACGAACTGATGCGGCGACTGCGCATGGAAGCGGTCCCGCGCGGCGTCGTTGATCTGGTCATACGGCGGGGCGGCCAGCTCGCCGGCATCGCCCACACGCGGGGTATAGCGGATTCCCTGAAAAGCCAGCACACGCATTGTCACCTCCGGAGAGCCCGGGGAAACCCGGGGAGAATCTATTCTATCCGCGATCCCGGGAGGCCGGCTGAAACCGCCAGGGGTTCAAACCCCTGGCTAACGAACGCCAACAATCGTCCCCCCAGGGGACGACTCCCCCGTCCCGCCCCTTCAGTGGGCGGTTTTTTCATAGATAGCCAGGGGTCTCGACCCCTGGCGGCTGGCGAGCTAGACCCGCTTCCGCAGCCAGCGCGCCTTCGCCATCCGGCGCTGGATGCTGCGGACCTTCCGTTGATAGCTCTTGCTCTTCACCCCGGGATGCCAGGTCTTCGGGCGGGGGAGGCTCGCGGCGAGCTCGGCGGCCTGGCGCTCGGTGAGGCTGGCGGCGGACTTGCCGAAGTAGTGGCGGGACGCTGCCTCGGCTCCGTAGATGCCGGGGCCGAGCTCGGCCACGTTCAGGTAGATCTCCAGGATGCGCCGCTTCTTCAGCTTGCGCTCGAGCTGCTTGGTGAGGAGCGCCTCCTTGATCTTGCGCAGCGGGTTGGGCGAGGGAGAGAGCCACAGGTTCTTGGCCACCTGCTGGGTGAGCGTCGAGGCGCCGCGGGGGAGCTCCTTGTCCTCCCAGGCATCTTCGAGAGCCGCCCGCATCTCCACCTCGTCGAACCCCTCATGAGCGAAGAAGCGGATGTCCTCGCTGACCAGCACCGCCCGCTTGAGGTTCGACGAGATCCGGGAGGTCGACACCCACGTCCACTTCGCCTTCCGGTCCGGGCCGAACCCCCAATAGGGACCGCGCTCGTAGCGCCGGATGAACGCCGTCGTCTTGGGATGCGTGTCGGTCAGGGCCGCCACGTCCGGCCAGGTCAAGGCCTCCCAGGCAAGGTAGGCGACGAAGAGGCCGAGGACGATGAGAAAGATCCGGCGCCACCGTCCCTTGCGGGCAGGGAGGACCGGCTCGCTCTCGTAGACAGCGGCCTCTTCGGCCGAAGGTTCATCCGGTGCGATCGACATGGGCGAGGCATGATGATACGACAGGGCGCAGTTCAGAGGATGTTCTGCCACTGACTTACCGGCGTCCGCGGCGCCCGCCAGGGGTCGAGACCCCTGGCTATCTAGAAGAAAAACCGCCCACTGAAGGGGCGGACGGGGGCGTCGTCCCCTTGGGGACGATTGTTGGTGTTCGGTAGCCAGGGGTTTCAACCCCTGGTGAAGGCGGGCACGGTCCCGGCGAAGCCGGCCTCTCCGGGTTTTGGCGGTGAAGGGTGGGGAACTTTTCCCCCCTCCCTGCGTACAAGCTCTTCAGAACCGCCCGCTATACTCGCACCCTTATGGCGACGCGCCTCGATCTCGAAACCCCGAAGCGGCCCGTGGAGCGCCCGGTGGGAAACCCGACGCTCGCGCGGTTCCTTCTCGATCAGCTTGCCGAGGCGGGAGTGGAGACCATCTTCGGCATCCCCGGCGATTTCATCCTCCGCCTCTGCCAGGTCATCGACGAATACCCTGGAATCCACTTCCGCACCCTGTCGCACGAGCCGGGCGTCGGCTTCGCGGCGTGCGGCGCGGCCCGCGGCACCCAGGGGCTCGGCGTCGCCTGCGTCACCTATGGCGCCGGCGCCCTCAACATGGTCAACGCCGTGGCCACGGCCTACGCCGAGAAGACCCCGATGATCGTCCTCACCGGCGGGCCGAGCCAGGACGAGAGATCGCGCGGCATCCTCGTCCACCACCAGGTGAAGAGCTTCGAATCCCAGCTCAAAGTCTTCGGCGAGGTCACCCACTACCAGGCCGTCCTCGACGATCCCCAGACCGCGGCCGAGAAGATCCGGTACGCGATCGACGTCTGCCGTCTCTTCTCGCTGCCGGTCTATCTGGAAGTGCCGCGCGACATGGTCGACCGCGAGATCCACCTCACGCCCGTGCATCAGCTCGAGGTGCCCGCGAGCACCGGAGCCGTCGAAGAGGCGGCGGCCGAGATCCTGAGAAAGATCGCTCCGGCGCGCCGCCCCGTCCTGGTCGTCGGCGTCGAGATCCACCGGCAGCGCCTCGCGCCGCTGGCGGTCCGCCTCGCCGAAAAGCTCGGCCTCACCGTGGTCAGCACCTTCATGGGCCGCGGCACCTTCCCGGACGACCATCCGCAGTACGCGGGCGTCTACCTGGGGCCCGCCTCGCCGCCGGGCGTCCGCGAGCTCGTCGAGGAAGCCGACTTCCTCCTGATGCTCGGCGCCCTGGTCACGGACACCAACATGGGCGTCCGCCTCTCGGCCATCGACCCTCGCAAGGTCGCCCTGGCGGTCAGCCGCACCGTCGCGCTCGGCTATCACCGGTACGAGAACGTGCCGCTGCACCGTCTCATCGAGCATCTGCTGGCCGACCCCGAAGGCCGGCCGCGCGCCGATTTCGTGCCGAACCGCGGCCGGCGCCCGTTCATGCGGGCGGACGACCAGCCGTCCGAGGGGCCGATCCGCGTCGCCGCCATGGTCGCCGAGATCAACCGCTTCTTCGCCGAGAAAGGGGAGATGCCGGTCGTCGCCGACACCGGCGATTGCCTCTTCTGCACCCACGAGATCGACACGCCGGCCGTCCTCGCCTCGGCCTACTACGCCACCATGGGCTTCGGCGTCCCCGCGGCCCTCGGCTTCGAAGCCACCACCGGCCGGCGCCCCCTCGTGCTGGTGGGGGACGGCGGCTTCCAGATGACCGGGCAGGAGCTGATCCACGCCGTGCGCTGGGGCTTGAAGCCGATCGTCGTCCTGATGAACAACGGCTCCTGGGAGATGCTCCAGTCCTTCCTGCCCACGGACTACAACCGGATCCCCGACTGGCAGTACGCCGAAGTCGCCCGCCTCTGGGGCGCCGCCTCCTGGCAGGTGCGCACCGCCGGAGACCTGCGGGTCGCCCTCGGTGAGGCCCTGCAGGAAGACCGTCCCGCGCTCATCGAAGTGCTGCTCGCCCCCGGCGACATCTCGGACACCCTCTACACCTTCACCCGCAATGTCGGCACGACCCCGCCGCCAGCGGCCGGCTGAGAGCCTTCCGTCGGCCGCCAACCGCGCCCTGCCGGCGCCACGGGCCGCACGGAGCGCAAGTCGGCGCCCGTCTCGCGCCGCGGTATGCCAGTCATCGGCTGCGAGGGGCCACTCACCGGCAGCAGGCTGCCAGTCACCGGCATCTCTCTGCCGGCCGTCGGCAGAGCCATGCCGGCCATCGGCATTTGTCTGCCGGCCACTGGCAGAGTAATGCCGGTCATCGGCATTTGTCTGCCGGTCACTGGCAGAGTAATGCCGGTCATCGGCATCTGACTGCCGGTCACTGGCAGGGCAATGCCGGTCATCGGCATCTGTCTGCCGGCCACTGGCAGGGTAATGCCGGTCATCGGCATCAGTCTGCCGGCTGCTGGCTGAGGCTATAGCGCGGCGCGCACGTCAAGGTAATTCGGTGACGTGACTTTGCCCCAGTCCGGTCGATCCCGTAGCACAGCACCTCCCGGCCGGCATGCTCGATGCGGTCGAGCACTCTCTCGCCGATCCGCTCGGCGACGCGGAGGGAGGCGCGATTCTCCGGGCGGATGAGGCTGATGACGCGATCTCTTTTCCAGACGGTGAAGGCATGATCCAGGGCGGCTCGCGCGGCTTCGGTGGCGTAGCCGTATCCCCACCAGCGGCGCGCCAGCTTCCAGGCGAGCTCCAATCCGGGCCAGCCTTCCGGCTCGGCAAAGCCGGCGACTCCGAGAAACGCGCCGGTCTCCTTCTGCGCCAACGCCCACATGCCGGCGCCCGCGAGCCGCCAGTGGCCCAGAAGGAAGGCCATGTGCCGCCAGGACCGCCCCCGGTCCCACGGCCCGCCCATGTGAAGCATCACCTCGGGATCCGCATTCAACGCGGCGTAGTCGTCGACGTCGCTCTCGCGGAACGACCGCAGCCGCAGGCGTTCCGTTTCCAGGGTCGGGATGACGAGCCGGTCCATGGATCTCCTCCTTTCGCTCCGCTTGTCCCGACTCTGGCAAAGGGGCAGACTGCCCCGGGGGTGCCGTGTTTCTGACATCTGGTCACTGAATGACCAGACGCCTCTCCACCCCTGGAAAGGATCTGTTCCATGGTTCGCATTGCCTTTCTGGCGCTGGCTCTCGCGCTGGGCGGGGGAGCGCCTCACCTCGGCCATCTCCTCGACCTGGCGTCCGCCGTCTGGGCCGCCGATCAGGTGGACGCCGGCGGCCACTTTGATCCCAACGGCTCGACGGCCACGAGCGACGCGGGAGGACATGCCGATCCCAACGGCTAACGTCACGCGGTACCCGGGTTAGCGCACTCTCTTCTCTTGGGGGGCACCTCCGCCCCCTCTTTCCGCTACAATGAAAATTATTGTTTGAGAGGGGGGAGATGAGCCTACACTTCAGCCGGGAAGCTCTGCTGGCTCTTCTCCGCGGGCCGGCCAACGAGGCCGAGACGGCGCGCGCCATCGGGCATCTGGTGCAGTGCCGCAGCTGCCGGGCGAGCGCAGCCGGGTGTCTGCTTCAGGCGAGGGCGAGCGAAAATTTCCCGTTCCGGCCGACGGATGCCCGGCATGCCCTCGTCAAGATCCTCGAGGCGGACGCGAGCGGCTCCGTCGAGGTCTTGAAAGCCCGGAGCTGGTGGGCCGAAATCAAGGACCTGGGCCCGGAGGGGCAGATCAAGAAGATCCGGTCGATCGCCTCTCTGCAGAGCCTGCCGGTGTTCGAGACGATTCTGGCCGAAGCGAGAGCCACAGCGCTCTCGGACCCCTTCCTCGGGGAGAGCCTGGTCCGCGCCGCCTTGACGGTCGCGGACCTCCTTCCGGAGCCCCAGCATCCGAGAACCCTGAAGAATGACCTGCGAGGGCAGGTCATGACCGTCGTCGCCAACTGCCGCCGGCTCGCCGCGGATTTTCCGGGCTCCATCGCGGCGATCGAAGAGGCGCGGCGCTACCTGGCTCAGGGAACGCGTGATCGGAGCCTGGAAGCCGGCCTCCTCTCCATCCACTGCTCGGTGTGCACCGATCTCGGCGATTTCGAAAGGGCACTGCTCTACGTTCGCCAGGCCGTGGAGATCTTCCGGCAGCTGGAGGACTGGCAGGCCGTCGCACACAATACGGTCGTGGAGGCAAATTGCCTGATCGCTGCCTACGTGCCGGCGGAAGCGATCGAGAGAGCCCACGTTGCCTTGGAACGCATGCCTCCGCACGAAATCCGGCTTCAGGCACTGGCAAAATTCATTCTCGTCGAGAGCCTGGTCATGCTGGAGCGCCCGCTCGAGGCGCTTCCCATCTTCATGGAAGCCAAGTCGCTCTGCGGACAGTCCGACCCGGCGACACGGTTGCGATCTGTTTATTGTGAAGCGCGGCTTTTGGACGGTCTTGGTCACGCAAGGGAATCCGAGAAGCTCTTCCGCAACACGATCAAGACCTATTTTGACCAGGAGCTCTATAAAGAGGCTTTTATCACCCTGCTGACGCTCTTCGAATGCCTCTGCCGGAGAGGTGCGCTGGGCAAGGCTGCGGCCCTCTGCGAGGAAGCCATCGCCGCGACGTCCCAGGCGGGAGGGGCCTGCAACGAGCAGATCCGGCGTGCCTGGGAAGAGCTTCTTGCCGCCGTGCGCGTCCGCCAGCTCAGCGAGAGCGAGCTGATCCAGGCGCGGCAATATCTCGTCCGCAACTGGAGCGTACCCTCCGGCGCCTTCGCCCTCCAGCGGGTGGAAGTCGTCATCGCCGGCCCCAGCGCGTCCCCCGAGCTGCCGGAGCCTCCACCCTTGCCGGCCGCCGAAGAGTCAACTCCCGGCAGCTTCCAGGCCGCCCGCGAAGAATATGACCGGAGACTCGTCGCCACAGCCCTGGAGCGGTCCGGCGGCAACCTCAGCGAAGCCAGCCGCCTGCTCGGGATCTCCCGCAACACGCTCAAGGCGAGGATGCGGGAGTATGGGTTGTGAGTTTTGGCGGGGGCGTCCAACAATTTCCCCCGGTTCCGTGTCTTGGTAGATCAAGGGGGACGGCCCGGCTTCGAGGGTGCCGCACAGCAAAAGACGTGCCAGACAAAAGGCGTGCCAGGCCCAAAGTGCCATTTTGACGGGGAGATAACAAAAAGCCTGGAAGTCATGGAGACTCAGAGGGTTGGCCGAAAGGAGGTGAGGTCGAAGGCTGTGGAAAACGAAAGGAAGGAGGAGCGTTGGGGGCAGGTCACAAAAACTGCCTACTTAAGTGGATTTAAGATCAGCGGGTTGGGAGGGTGGCCCCTCGGAATTGCCCTGATCAGTACGGTGGGATTGCGACGGTTCCTTTCAAGAGATTGGTGAGACCGTTGTTGAGAGCTTCTCGGAATTGCCCTGATCAGTACGGTGGGATTGCGACTATCCAGGTCCTCCCTCAAAGCGGCAGCGGCGCAAAACTCGGAATTGCCCTGATCAGTACGGTGGGATTGCGACCTTTCTTTCGATCTCGGCGAGGGAAGCCTGCAGCTCACCTCGGACAGGCCAATGCCCTGGGTCACCAAGCCCCGCAGCCCCGCGGCCTGAAAGCAAGAACCTGAACCGAGAGCTGAGCCGGCTCCGGCAGAAACCTCTCGCGACCTTTCAGGCCGCGGTGTTTGATCGCCTTTCTCTCCCCAGGGTATCGGCCTGCGGCCTCAACCCTGGGCTAGGTTCTGCCGGCCCGTTAGGCCGGTGGGAGGCGCCGGATGCGGGCTCCCCCGAAGAAATCCAGCAAGCCTCCTCGAGCGTACGTAGAATCGAGCTCGCGGGCCTTCGCCCGCTCGATCACCCTGCCCTCAATCGGAGCCCAACGCTATGGACATCCTGCAAGCCATCGGCAACACGTTGCTCGTTCGCCTTCGCAAGATCGTTCCCTCCAACGGTGCGGAGATCCTGGTGAAGCTCGAGTGGGAGAACCCCACGGGCAGCATGAAGGACCGGATGGCACAGGCCGTGATTTCGCGGGCGGAGGAGGACGGCCGCTTGCAGCGCGGAGACACCGTCATCGAATACACGGGGGGCAGCACGGGGACGTCGCTGGCCCTGGTCTGCGCCGCCAAAGGCTACCGGATCAAGATCGTCACCTCCGATGCGTTCAGCCAGGAGAAGCGGGATCACATGGCGGCGCTGGGGGCCGAGCTGACGCTCGTTCCCAGCGAGGGAGGCCTCACGACCAAGAAACTGATTCTGGAGATGATCGAGACCGCCCGCACGTTGAGCCAGGAGCCTCACACCTATTGGACCGACCAACTCAACAACCAGGACAGCATCGCGGGCTATTACCCGCTGGCCGAGGAAATCTGGCAGCAAACGAACGGGGAGGTGGACGCCTTCGTTCACTGCGTGGGGACGGGGGCTTCGTCACGCGGGGTGGCCACGGTTTTGAAGCGGTCCAAGCCGGGTGTCCGGACCGTGGCTGTCGAGCCCGCGGAATCCTCGGTGCTCCTGGGAGGTCCGGCCAGCCCGCACGGGATCGAAGGCGTCGGGGTCGGCTTCACGCCTCCTCTCTGGGAGCCGAGCCTCATGGACGAGGTACTGTCCGTCCCGGCCGCCGAGGCAAAGGAGATGACCCGGCGGCTGGCGCGCGAGGAGGCGCTCTTCGCGGGAACGTCGTCCGGTGCGAACGTCCTCGCCGCGCTACAGGTCGCGGAGCGGCTGGGGCCGGGTGCGAAGGTGGTCACGCTGATGTGCGACTCGGGGCTCAAGTACTTGAGCACCGATGTGTATCGGAGAAGTTAAGATCGTGGCGCTATGCCGCCGATCACCGTCCCCCTCCGCGCTCCCGAGCTGGCTCCCGGCACCTGGGTCCAGGGGCCCGAGATCTCGATCAACTTCTGCCGCGGCGCGGTGGTGCTGGTCGAATTCTGGGAGTCGACCTGTGTCAATTGCGTGCGCACGCTCCCTTCGATGAAAGCCTGGCACGAGCGCTACGCCGGGCGCGGCCTGACCATCGTGGGCGTGCACACGCCGGAGTTCGAATTCACCGCCGACGCGGAGACCGTGGCCGCGGCCGTGGCGGCCGAGGGGATTCCCTATCCGGTGCTGCTCGACGGCGACCGCAAGACCTGGGAGCAGTTCGCGAACCACTACTGGCCCTCGCGCTACCTGATCGACGCGCGGGGCTACCTGCGGTACGAGCATTTCGGAGAAGGAGCTTACGGCGAGACGGAGGAGATGATCCAGCGGCTCCTCCGCGAAGCCGGAGACACCGCACCCATGCCACCCCTGCTCGAACCGGCGCGCGAGGAAGACCGCCCCGGCGCCGTCTGCTACCCGGCCACCCGCGAGATCTACGCCGGCTTCCACCGTGGCAAGCTCCTCGCGCCCGAGGGGTACCGTCCGGGAGAAGAAGTCCGTCACCAGGAACGATCCGAAGGACCGGCCCCGCCGGGCATGTTCACCGCCAGAGGCCTCTGGCTCCACGAAGCAGAGTACCTGGAGACCCGCGAGCCCGGCGCCGTCCTGGAGCTGGTCTGCGAAGCGGCCGGAGTCAACGCCGTCCTCGCCCCCGGCGGCGAAGTCGACCTCGAAGTCGACGGCGCCCCCGTCCGGCCGGACGAGCGGGGAGAGGACGTCATCGAGCGGGAAGGCCGCACGGTGGCCGTCTGGGAGCGTGGCCGTATGGTCCGGCTGATCAGCGGCGGCAAATTCCGGCGGCGGCGGCTCACCCTTCGTTTTCCCCAAGCCGGCACCCGCGTCTACACCTTCAGCTTCACGACGAGCTGCGTGGAGGCGTAGGCCGCTGCGTTCCCCCACTGAGCAACGAACCGGGTTAATCGTCAGCCTGCCTGACCGTTGGCAGGGTTCACCGTCAGGCTGCCTGACGATTGGTGGAGCGAGTACGCTGTCAAACCAGCAGTGGTCGATGGTGCCGCCGCGACCTCACCCCCCGACCCCCTCTCCCATCGCCCCCCCTTCCCCCGGGAGAGGGGGCGCCACCACCCGGAAAAGGCTGAACCTGAACTTGCCGCGAGGGTCCGCAGGGATTCCCCCTCTCCCGGTCGGTGGGGGGGCGATGGGAGAGGGGGCCAGGGGGTGAGGTCTACGGTGCTGGCTCCACCCCTCAGTCCCGGAGTGACGCTCTATGAAGGTCAGGGGTGAGGCGGCTGCGGCGCAGGGGGCCCTCACCCCCGGCCCCCATAGGCGTTAACTGATCCTCTACCGCAGCGCTCTCCCCCCCAATGTAGAGACGCCCCGTGGGGCGTCTCCGAAGCGGCGACATCATTTCGGTGACCAGAGGTGGTGGGGGGGGCGCCCAATGTTTTCAGATCGGACCGCCTACACCTCGCGCCCGATCGGCCACCTTTCCCTTCGGATCGTCGTTGCCGCCGCGGAGACGCCCCACGGGGCGTCTCTACATTGGGGGGGGCGCCCGCCGTGGGAGGGTTCGATTAAACGCCCGTACCGCCACCTCCGGAAAATCACTGAACACCCCGCCCATCGCAGGCAGTAGAGCTAGAATCATCGACATCTCTGGTCCGAGAGGAGGGAGCATGGAAGCCCAGGAGAAGATCTCGGTGAGACATGCGGGATGGCGGGCCGCGGCGCTGGCCCTGCTGCTCGTGTTGGCCCTGCCGGCGAGCGCCTGGACCCAACAGCCGGCCGTCCGGCCGGCGAGAGCCCAGGTCCTCGTCCTGGGGACCTATCATTTCGCAAATCCGAATCGCGACTACGTCAAGACCAACGTGGACGACCACCTGTCGGAGAAGCGGCAGGCGCAGATCCAGACGGTCGCGGATCTGCTGGCGAAGTTCAAACCCACCAAGATCGCCCTGGAGGTCACGGCAGGGGATGAACGTCTCCAGCGCCGGTACGAGGCGTATCTCGCGGGCGAGTACACGCTACGGGCCAACGAGAGCGACCAGATCGGCCTGCGGCTGGCCAAGATGCTCGGCCATCCGCGCGTCTATGCCGTCGATCACTCGATGGACATGGATTTCGGCGCCGCTGTGGCGGCGGCCCAGGAGAGCGGTGATCGTAAATTTCTCGAGAGATTCCAGCAGACCATCGGAATGATCGAAGACCTCCAGAAGCGCCAGGCCACGATGTCTGTCCGCGAGATCCTGGCCGAGATGAATGGCCCGAAGCAACTGGCCATCGGGCGAGACCTCTACCTGCAGATCGCACGGGTCCGCAGCGGAGACAAATACGTGGGCGCGGACCAGGCCGCCGCCTGGTACCAGAGGAACTTCCGGATCTTCGCGAATCTGATGCAGGTGATCGATGCGCCCGACGACCGGGTTCTGGTGATCTTCGGCGCCGGCCATTCCCCTCTTTTGCGGGAGCTGGTCCAGAGCGATCCGGATCTCGAGCTCGTCGAGGCGGTCGATTATCTCGGGAAGAAGTGAGACAGGAGCTCAGCGCCGCGCCCGCACCGCCACCTCTGGAAAGTCGCTGAACACCCCATCCACCCCGAGCGCATAGAACTGCTCGAGCTCCCGCTCCGGCCGGCCGTCGTACTCGGGGGGGCGGCCACCTTTTCCCCTCGGATCGTCGTTGCCGCCGCGGAGACGCCCCACGGGGCGTCTCTAGGTTGGGGGGGCCGCTGTGGAGTCGGATGAATTGCCTGTAGGCAGGCGCAGGCCCCGGGGAAGCTCCCCCAGGGCCTGTCCTAACTCTTCCTACTGCCCGCCGGAGAATGCGCTGTCGAGCTGCACCTGCACGTTAATGCCCACGTCGATGTCCTTGCCCAGGAAGGCGCCAGTCGCCTGCGTGGAGTCCTGCAGCCAGGTTGTTCCGTTGGGCGCGTAGAGATTGACGTTCAGCAGATTGTTCGTCCCGATCTCCTTCGCGCTGTCAGCCAGAAGTGGTCGATGGTGCCTCCGCGACCTCACCCCCGACCCGGAGCCGGCTTCGCCGGGACCCTAACCCCCCTCTCCCACACGCACTTCCATGAGAAGGCCTGTGTAAGTCAAGTCCGTGGGGCCGCGCAGCGGCCCCGGTCTCGCTGGGTAGGGCGGGGGGGAGATTGGCATGAGAGGGGCCGTGGGCCGCGCTTCCATTCGCACTCAGAGCCCCTTCGAG
>DATFPH010000444.1:0-39047 GCA_035264905.1 Thermoanaerobaculia bacterium | reverse complement strand
CGCGGTGGAGCTGAAGAATCCAGACCGCCCGGCCGTCCCAGGCCCACTCGAAACGCACCGGCCCCAGGAGAGCGCGCGCCCGATCGAAGGTCTCCCGCACGGCGGAGAGCACCTCGGAAGGGAGGTCCTCCGGCGGTCGGCGGCCGGTCATGAAGTCGTCTCCCGTCCCGGAGACTCCTTCGACGAGCGGCTCTCCAGCGGGCGAGGACAGGAGCGCTCCGGACCAGCGGGCCTCGACCGCCTGCTGGCTGAGCACCGAGGCCAGAGCCGTCCCCTCCGGGTCTTCCTTATAAAGAAGAGCGAAGGGATCGGCCCAGCCGCGTCGGGTGGTGAAGAGGCCCGGGACCTGCTCGCGCGGACAGGTGCGGATCCAGGTCTCGGCCGAGCCGGTGTCGGTCCCGAAGCTGAACGGCGCGAGGCGCCGCGGGATCACCAGCGTCCGCGGCACCGGCAGACCGTAGGCGTCGGCGATCAGCAGGCCGAAGGCCTTGTCCCCGAGATGCCGGCTGAATTGGTTCGGCCAGGCGGGGAGCACGGTGCCGTCCGGCGGCGGACCCGGCGCCTCCACTTCCCAGAGGACCGTGTGCTCGTGCCGGTTCCCCCGGCGCAGCGGGTGGAGGGTGAACTCGACCCGCAGCTCGGGCTGCGGTGGCAGGCTCGGGCGGAAGCCGTAGACCGTCTCCAGCAGGCGCAGGCCGAGCGCGCGCGGCAGGGCCGCCGTCCCCGGCTTCTCGACGCAGCGCGGCGTGTCGCCCGGCGCGAATTCGAGGAGGTCGCCGAAGGCGACGCCGGAGACGCCGCCGTCGTGGACGTCGATGGTCTCGTTGACGATCGTAGAGAGCCCGGAGGCGGCGAGCCGGCGGAGCTCGCGGACGACTTCCGCGGCGTCGGTGCCGCCATAGAGGAACTCGCGCGACTTGGGCGCGTCCGGGTCGTAGCTGCGGATGTTCACCGACCGCTCGGGGGTGCGGTCGAGGAGCACGGCCACGGCTTCCTCCGGCGCGGCGAAGCAGTGGTCCGGCGGGAAGCCGCGGAGGCGGGCGTGGCTCTGGGCGAGGTCCGGACCGAAGCTGACGAACTGGGCCACGTTCGCCTGGCGCGCCAGGGCGTCCAGGATCTCGTCCTTGCGGTGTCCGCGGTGTCCGCCCATGGGCAGGCGACCCCTACGCGTTGACCGTCAGCGAGGGGTGGGGCTGCTCGCGCTTCTCCAGCTCCTGGTCCTTGTATTGGAGGAGGTAGAGCCGGTAGTAGATGCCGCGCAGGGCGAGGAGCTCCTGGTGGGTGCCCATCTCCCGGATCTCGCCCTTGTGCAGGACCAGGATGCGGTCCGCCTTCTGGATGGTCGACAGGCGGTGGGCGATGACGATGCTGGTCCGCCCTTGGAGGAGGCGGTCGAGCGCCTGCTGGATGAGCTGCTCGGTCTCGGTGTCGATCGAGGAGGTCGCCTCGTCGAGGATGAGGATCTTCGGATCGAAGGCCAGGGCGCGGGCGAAGGCGATGAGCTGCTTCTGCCCCACCGAGAGCCCGGCTCCGCGCTCCCGCACCTGCGAGGCCAGACCCGCAGGGAGCCGCTCGATGAACGGCAGCGCGTGCACCTCCGCGGCCGCCCAGCGCACCCGCTCGTCGTCGATGTCCGGATCGCCGAGCCGGATGTTCCCCTCGATCGTCCCGGAGAAGAGGAAGACGTCCTGGAGGACCATGGCGACGCTGCGCCGCAGCCGCGCCAGGTCCCATTGGCGCACGTCCATCCCGTCGACCCGCACCGCGCCGCGGTCCACGTCGTAGAAGCGCAGGAGGAGGTTCGCCAGGGTGCTCTTGCCCGCGCCGGTGTGCCCGACGACGGCGAGGGTCTCGCCCGGCCGCACCCGGAAAGAGATCCCGCGGAGCACCGGCTCGTCCTCTTTATAGCTGAACTGGACCTGGTCGAACTCGATCTCGCCGCGCACCTCCGCCGGCCGGTACGGCTGCTCGGGGGCCGCGATCGTCACCGGCGTGTCCAGGAGCTTGAAGACCCGCTCCGAGCTCGCCATGGCCTGCTGCAGGATGTTGTACTTCTCCGACAGGTCGGCGAGCGGCTGGTAGAAGCGCTGGGCGTATTGCAGGAAGGCGATCAGGGCGCCGATCGACACCGTCCCCGTGATCACCTCGCGGCCGCCGATCCAGAGGATCAGGCCGAGCCCCAGGGAGGTGATCAGCTCGACGCCGGGGAAAAAGACGGCGTAATAGAAGATGCCGCGCACGTTCGCGTCGCGGTGCGCGTCGTTGATCTCGTCGAAGTCGCGGTACGCCCGCGCCTCCCGGTTGAAGAGCTGGACGACCGGCATGCCGGTGATGTGCTCCTGGAGGAAGGCGTTGATCCGGGCGATCTTCACCCGCACCTCGCGGAAGCTCTCGCGCACCTTGCGCTTGAACCAGAAGGTCAGGAGAAGGAGGAGCGGCACGATCGAGAACGCCGCGAGGGCGAGGCGCCAGTCGAGCCAGAAGAGCACCCCGACGATGCCGGCCAGCAGCAGGACGTCCCCGAAGATCGCCACCACGCCGGCGGACAGCATCTCGTTCAGGGCGTCGACGTCGGTCGTCACCCGGGTGACCAGCCGGCCGATCGGGTTGCGGTCGTAGAAGGTGATGGGCAGCCGTTGCAGATGGCCGAAGATCTGCCGGCGCAGGTCGTTCATCACGTACTGCCCCATGAGCTGCATGAGGTAGCCCTGGGCGTACAGCACGATCAAGGTCAGGGCGAGGGTCGCGAGGTAGATCCCGGCGATCACCGCCAGCCCCTCGGGACGGACGGCGCCGGGGTCGATTCCGCGGGCCAGGAGGAGATCGCGGACCTGGAGGCTCACCTGCGAGAGGCGGGCGGCCTCTCCCTGCGGCCGGATGAACAGGTCGAGCGCCACCGCCATGGTGAGGGGGCCGACGAGCTGCAGCAGGGACGAGAGCAGGATCAGCACCAGCGCCCCCACGGTCATCCCCCGGTACGGGCGGAGATAGCCCAGCAGGCGGCGCATCAGCCGGGAGTCGTAGGCCTTGCCGAGGGCCTCCTCTTCTTGGTGTCCGATCGGCTCGCTCATGGGGGGCTACGATATCGCACCGGCCCGGCGTGGTGAGGGCTTCTAGTTATACCCTTTCATCTATTCCCCATAAAGGTGTAGACTACGCCCAGCCTACGCTCGCTCAACCGGGACAGAGAGACTCGTTCTTCGATCGGGAGTCGCCGCATGCCGCCGACATTGAATCAGCTCCTCAAGGAAATGGTCGCGCAGGGGGGGTCCGACCTGCACATCACCACCAACTCACCGCCCCAGATCCGGGTGCACGGCCACCTGAAGCCGCTCGACGGGGTCAACCCGATGACGCCTTCGGAGACCAAGCAGCTCTGCTATTCCATCCTGACGGACAACCAGAAGCACCGTCTGGAGGAGGACCTGGAGATCGACCTGTCGTTCGGGATCAAGGGGCTGGCGCGGTTCCGCGCCAACATCTTCCACCAGCGCGGCGCCCTGGCCGGGGTGTTCCGGCAGATCCCGTTCGAGATCAAGGGGTTCAAGGAGCTCAGCTTGCCGACGATCGTCGAGAAGCTGTGCGAGAAGCCGCGCGGCCTGATCCTGGTCACCGGGCCGACCGGCTCCGGCAAGTCGACCACTCTCGCGGCCATGCTCGACAAGATCAACCGCGAGCGCGCCGAGCACATGATCACGATCGAGGACCCGGTGGAGTTCCTGCACTCGCACAAGAAGTGCCTGGTCAACCAGCGCGAGATCCACGCCGACACCCACGGTTTCTCGGCCGCCTTGCGCTCCGCCCTGCGGCAGGACCCGGACATTGTGCTGATCGGCGAGATGCGCGACCTGGAGACCATCGAGTCGGCGCTGCGCATCGCCGAGACCGGCCACTTGACGTTCGCCACCCTGCACACCAACTCGGCGGCGCAGTCGATCAACCGCATCATCGACGTCTTCCCGGCGCACCAGCAGGGGCAGATCCGCGCGCAGCTCTCGATGGTCCTCGAGGGGATCCTCTGCCAGGCTCTGCTGCCCAAGGCGGACGGCAAGGGGCGGGTGATGGCGATGGAGATCCTGATCCCCACCTCGGCCATCCGCAACCTGATCCGCGAGGACAAGGTGCACCAGATCTACGGCATGATGCAGGCCGGCCAGGCCAAGCACGAGATGCAGACCTTCAACCAGTCGCTGGCATTGCTCTACTTCAAGCGCCATATCACCCTGGAGACGGCGCTGATGCGGTCGTCGATGCCCGACGAGCTGCAGGAGATCATCGCCCGCGGTCCCGCCGCCATGAACCAGAACGTCGGGGGCAACCCGGCCGTTCCGGGGAGGAAATGACCTATGCCCAGCTTTGAGTGGAAAGGCCGTACCCGCGCCGGTGGCAACCAAGAAGGCGTCCTGCTCGCGGACAACCGCGACGCGGCGGTCTCCGTTCTGCGCCGCCAGCAGATCCAGGTCACCAACATCCGGGAGAAGGGGCGGGAGATCAAGCTCATTCCGCGCCTGCCCGGCAAGGTCAACCGCAAGCGCGTCTCCATCTTCACCCGCCAGTTCTCGGTGATGCTCGACGCCGGCCTGCCGCTGGTGCAGTGCCTGGAGATCCTGGGCGGCCAGGAGGAGAACAAGACCTTCGCGGCGATCATCAACGACGTGCGCAGCGACGTCGAGTCCGGCATGTCCATCGCCGACGCCATGCGCAAGCATCCCAAGGCGTTCGACAACCTGTACACCAACATGGTGGCGGCCGGCGAGGCGGGCGGTATCCTCGACATCATCCTGCAGCGCCTCTCGACCTACATCGAGAAGATCGTCAAGCTGAACAGCCAGGTGAAGGCGGCGATGATCTACCCGGTCGCGGTCATCGTCATCGCGGCCATGGTGGTGTTCATCATCCTATGGAAGGTCATCCCGGTGTTCGCCCAGCTCTTCGCCGGCCTGGGCAGCGAGATGCCCCTGCTCACCCGCATCGTCATCGCGTCCAGCAACTTCCTCGGGCGCTACTTCATCTTCATCGCGATCATCCTCGCCGCCGGGTTCTTCGCGGTCAACCGCTATCACCAGACCTACCGCGGCCGCCGTGTGCTCGACGGGCTGCTGCTCAAGATTCCGGTGCTCGGCATGCTGCTGCGCAAGATCGCCGTGGCCCGCTTCTGCCGCACCCTGTCCACCCTCACCGCATCGGGCGTGCCGATCCTCGACGGCCTGGAGATCACGGCCAAGACGGCGGGCAACGCCATCATCGAGGACGCGGTCATGGCCGTGCGCAAGAGCGTCGAGGAGGGCAAGACCATCAGCGAGCCGCTGGCCGAAACCAAGGTGTTCCCGGCCATGGTGGTGCAGATGATCAACGTCGGCGAGCAGACCGGCGCCCTCGACCAGATGCTGTCGAAGATCGCCGACTTCTATGAGGAAGAGGTCGATACGGCCGTGGCGGGCCTGATGAAGCTGATCGAGCCGCTCATGATCGCGATCCTCGGCGTCGTCATCGGCACGATCGTGGCCGCCATGTACCTGCCCCTGTACTCGATTCTCTCCAAGATCGGGTAGAGCGGAGACCGCTACAATGGATCTGGAGGCGGCCGCACCGCCTCCAGGTCCTCCGATGCCCTCGATGCCGACACTCAACCGCCAGCTCCGCTGGTACATCGTCCTCCGTCTCGTCGCGGTCATCGCGGCGGTGCTGCCTTATGGGCTCGTCCTCCTGCTGGCCTCTCCCGCGGCAGTCAACCCCGAGGAGACGACCCCGCTGGAACCTCCCACAGCGGCGGCGAGCGCGAGCGAGGATCAGGTCGGTCCGCCTCTTCCGCCGGCCATGGCGCCGAAGGTCCCGGCCGCGACGCCTCCCCTCATCGAGCCGAGCGCGCTGCCGCCGCAGGTTCCCCTGACGCTCCTCGGCTTCACCTGCGGCGCGACGCTCCTCTACATCGCCCTGCTGCGCTTCCTGCGGAACCGCCCGGAGGTGCAGGCCTATATCCAGTTCTTCGGCGACCTGATCCTGGTCACCGGCATGGTCTATTACCTGGGCGGGATCGAGAGCCCCTTCTCTCTCCTCTACCTGGTGGTGATCGCCGTGGCCTCCACGCTGCTGCGGCGCGAGGCCGGCCTGACCGTGGCCAGCACGGCCAACGTCCTCTACGTCGGGCTCATCCTCTACCTGTACAACCAGGGGCACGGCCAGAGCTCGGTCTTCCGGGTGAGCTACAACCTGGCGGTCCACTGCGTCGGCTTCTATGCCGTGGCCCTGCTGACCTCCTATCTCGCCCGGAGCGCCCGCCGCGCCGAGCAGGAGCTCGAAGAGAAGAGCGAGCACCTGGCCGACCTCCAGGTCATGCACCGCGACATCGTGCAGTCGATCAACAGCGGCCTGATCACCACCGACCTGGACGGGGTCGTCACCCTGGTGAACCAGGCGGGCCTGGCGATCCTCGGCCGGCCGGAAGAGGAGCTGGTCGGACGGCCGATCCAGGAGTCGGGCCTGTTCTCCTCCCGCCAATGGGGGGAGCTGACCGCGGCGAGCGAGCAGCGCGGCAAGCTGCGCTCCGAGGTGGAATTCGCGCGCAACAGCGAGACGGCCTTCATCGGCTTCTCGATCTCGCAGCTCACCGAGGCGAACGGCGGGCACGGCGGCTACATCGTCATCTTCCAGGACCTCACCCACTGGCGGAGGATGCGCGAAGAGCTGCGCTTGAAGGACCGCATGGCCGCGGTCGGCGAGATGGCCGCCGGCCTGGCTCACGAGATCGGCAATCCGCTGGCCGCCATCTCGGGATCGGTCCAGATGCTCGCCGGCGCGCCGGCCAACGAGGCGGCGCAGCGCCGCCTGGTGGAGATCCTGCTCAAGGAGAGCCAGCGCCTCGACCGAACCATCAAAGGGTTCCTCCGCTTCGCCAAGCCCAAGGACCGCTCGAACGTTCCGTTCGACATCGCCCGGCTCCTCGCCGAGAACTTCGAGCTCCTCAGAAACAGCGAGGAAGTCTCGCCCCGGCACAATCTGGAGATCGCGCTCGATCCGCCGACCGCCCGCCTGCTGGGCGACCCGGACCAGGTGAGCCAGATCTTCTGGAACCTGGCGCGCAACGCCCTGCGCGCCATGCCCGAGGGGGGGACCCTGCGGGTCGTCGGCTCTCTCGGCCGGGATTCCTATCTGTTCCAGGTGATCGACACCGGCCGCGGCATGTCCGAGGAGCAGCGCGCCAATCTCTTCCATCCGTTCCGTTCGTTCTTCGACGGCGGCACGGGGATCGGCATGGCCATCGTCTACCGCATCGTCCAGGAGCACGGCGGCCGTCTGCACGTGGACAGCCGGCCGGGGGGTGGGACCACGATCGCCGTGGACCTGCCCCGCGACGAAGCCGCCGCCCTGCGCGCCGCGACCGAGCCCGCCCTCCTCGCCGCCTCGGAGCTTCCCTGACCGTCTCGCTTGATCTCTCGACCTGATCTGGACGTTCCATGGGTGCACGCCTGCTGATCGTCGACGACGAAGAGAGCCTGCTCGATTTCCTCTCCCTTCTGTTCCTGCAGGAAGGGTATGCCGTGGAGACCGCGCGGAGCGTGGAGGGAGGCCGCCAGGCGCTGGCCCGCCAGAGCTTCGACGTCGTCCTCTGCGACGTCATGATGCCCGACGGCAGCGGGCTCGACCTGCTGCGCGAGATCAAGGCGGCCGAGCCGAGCCCGCCGGTGATCATGATGACCGCCTACACCTCCACGAAGACGGCGATCGAGGCGATGAAGCTCGGCGCCGCCGACTACGTCTCGAAGCCGTTCGACGTGGAGGAGCTCAAGATCGTCGTCCAGAAGGGGCTCGAACGGGCCGAGCTGTCGCGGGAGAACGTCTATCTGCGGCGCGAGCTCGAGCAGAAGTACACGTTCAACAACATCATCGGCAAGAGCCCGCGGATGCAGGCGATCTTCACGCTCATCGAGCGGATCGCGCGCACCAGCTCGACGGTGCTGGTCAACGGCGAGAGCGGCACGGGCAAGGAGCTGATCGCGAAGGCGATCCATTACGCCAGCCCGCGCGCCGCGCGCCGCTTCCTCTCGATCAACTGCGGAGCCCTGCCCGAGAACCTCCTCGAAAGCGAGCTCTTCGGCCACGAGCGCGGCGCCTTCACCGGCGCGGTGCGCGACAAGAAGGGGCTGTTCCAGGAGGCTGACCGCGGCACCCTGTTCCTCGACGAGATCGGCGAGATGACCCCCACCATGCAGGTGAAGCTCCTGCGCGTGCTCCAGGAGAAGGTGGTGCGCAAGGTGGGCGGCACGGAGGAGGAGCCGGTCGACGTGCGGATCATCGCCGCCACCCACCAGGATCTGGAGGCGCGGATCGCTTCCGGGGATTTCCGCGAGGACCTCTACTACCGGATCAACGTGCTGCCCATCCACCTGCCGCCGCTGCGGCAGCGCCGGGAGGACATCCCGCTGCTGGTGGATTTCTTCCTCCAGAAATACTGCAAGCAGATGGACCTGTCGCCGAAGCAGATCTCGGTCGAGGCCATGCAGATGCTGGAGAGCTACGACTGGCCGGGCAACGTCCGCGAGCTGGAGAACCTGATCGAGCGGGCCCTGGCGCTGTCGTCGCACGCGGACACGATCACCACCCGCGACCTGCCGGCCTTCCTGCTGACCAACCGCAAGATGCAGGCGGACCTGATCCAGCTCCCGGAGGACGGGCTGGACCTGGAGGCCTATCTGGAAGGGATCCGCGCCCAGCTCATGCAGCAGGCGCTCGACCGCACCGGCGGCGTCCAGACCCAGGCTGCCGAGCTCTTGGGCATGAGCTTCCGGTCGTTCCGGTATTACGCGAAGAAGGCGGGGTTGAAGGGGGAATAGCCTACTCCAGTCTCGTGCTCACCACCCCGTACCCCGAGGTGCCGAGCAGCAGGCGCCCGTTCATCACCGCCGCCGCGGAGATGTCGCGGGCGGGGAACGGGACCTCCACCACCAGGAACTTGCTCGTCGTGCGGTCGAAGACGCGGACGGTCTCGCCGCTGATCATCAGGGACGACCAGCGGGGGTCGCCGGTCGCGATCACGCGCGAGGGATCGCGGGTCACCTCGGACCAGGGGGTGTCCGGCGGCGAGCCGTCGGCGCGGACGAAGGCGCCGCCCGAGCCCCAGAGCAGGATCTGCTCCGGCAGCCGGCTCAGGCGCCCGCCCTGGAACGGGACGGCGATGGTGTCGTTCGTCTTGTCGGTGAGGCGGTAGACCGCCGCCGCATCGCTCACCCACAGGGCGTCGCCGAAGAACGTCGCGGAGCGCGGCGCCCCGTGCTTGTAGGCGCGCGGCACGAACTTGCCGCCGGCCAGCTCCCACAGCCCGGCCGGCGTGCGCACCGCGATGCGCTCGCCGTCGGCCACCACCTCCTCGACGCGTCCTTCGCCGAGCTCCGCCAGGCGGAACCAGGCGGCCCCGCGCCGCTCGTACAGCCCGCGCTCGGTGGCGGCGTAGAGACGGCCCAGATGGACGCCGAAGTCGAGGACGTTGGGCAGCAGCGGCTCGAAGCGGGGATCGAACGTACGGCCGCGGTCGTGCGAGACGTGGATTCCCGAAAACGGCCCGGCATGGCTGACGCCGGCCAGCAGCTCGTTCCCGAAGACCTCCAGGGCGGAGACGCGCAGGTTGATCATCCCCTCGCTGGACGGCCGGAAGGTGGCCGCTCCGTCGTCGGAGACCCAGACGCCCGAGCCCTCAGTGGCGAGGAAGACCCGCTCGGGCCGCGCGGGATGGAAGGCGATCCCCTGGACCGACAGAGCCGGGTCCCCCACCAGCGCCCAGTTGACGCCGTCGGTGGAGGCGTGGAGCCCGCCGACCGTGCCGGCCAGGAGCTTCCCGCCCGGCAAGGCGGCGAAGGCCGGCGTGCGGCGCTCCACGAAGCCTTCCTTGAAGCGCTCCCAATGGCCGCCGCGGTCGAGGGTGCGGTAGACCCAGCCGCAGGTGGTAGCCCAGATCTCGCCCGGCCGCTCCGCGATCGGCGTCAGGCTGAACACCTCCGAGTCGAGGACCATGCCCTCGAAGACTCCCGCCCAGGTCCTGCCGCCGTCGTCGCTCTTGTAGGCGCGGCGCCAGGTGCCGGCGATCACCGTGTCCGGCTGGCTCGGATCGACCAGCAGGCTGGTGACCTTCTGGACCTCCGGCAGGTCGCCGGTCCGGCGCGTCCAGGTGGCGCCGCCGTCCTCGGTCGCCCAGACGCCGGAGCGGGTGCCCGCGAAGAGCCGGCCCTCCTTGCCGGGGACCAGAGCCAGCGTGTAGACCGGCTCGTCGGGGAGGCCGCCGGCGCGCGCCACCCAGGTCTTGCCCAGGTCGTCGGAATAGGCCACCTGCCCGCTCCCCCAGATCCCCCACAGGGCGACCCAGAGGCGGGTGGGCTGATTGGGATCAGATCGATTGGGGTCAAAGCGCAGCGCCGAGACGACCCAGCCAGGGAACGGCAGAGGCGAGCCGGCCGGGCCCCAGGACCGGCCGCCGTCCCGCGACTGCCAGAGCTGCCCGGCCGAGGTGCCGGCGAAGAGGCGGTCGGGATCCTCCGGATGGATGGCGATGGCGCGCACGTCGCCTCCGAAGAGCGGCAGGGTCTGCCAGTCCTCGGCGAGCGCGGGGCGCGCCGCTCCCAGAAGCACCAGGAGGAGCAGGAACGAAATGCGGTCAGCTCTCTTCTTCGGGCTCATACTTCCTTTGAATGATCTCCGCCAGGATCGAGATCGCGATCTCACCCGGGCTGTCGCCGCCGATCGGCAAACCGATCGGCGCATGCAATGAATGGCGGCTCAGGTCCGCGCCGCGGGCCGCCACCTCGTCGCGCACCCGCGCGATCTTGCGGCGGCTCCCCATGAGCCCCAGGTACCGGAGCCTGGGGGGCGCCTGCCGCGTGATCGCGACCAGGGCCGCGACGTCGGTCTCCCAGCAGCGCGAGACGACCGCCACATATAAATCTCGGTGCAGGACGGGAGCCAGGAAGTCCTCCTCGTAATCCCGTTCCACCTCCACCATGCGGGCTCCCGGCGGGAACAGCTCCGGACCGCGGAACTCCGCCCGGTCGTCCGCCACCAGCAGCTCGAACCCCGCGAGAGACGCGGCGCGGGCCAGCGCCTGCCCGACCGGTCCACCGCCGCAGATCGCAAGCACCGGCGGCGCGGCGAGCACTTCGAGGAAGACCTCGGCCATGCCGCCGCAAACCATCCCGGTGGGCTCCCCCTTCACCGCCTCCTCGGTGAAGTAGTACCGCTTCACCTCCGAAGGAGCGAAGTTGTCCCCACGGGAAGGCGCGAGCTTCGCCAGGGCATCCGCCTTCACCAGGGCTTCGAAAGCACCGCCTCCCAGATTTCCGTACACCGTTCCATCCGGTCGCGCCAAGAGCCTCCAGCCCGGCTTGCCGGGGGTCGACCCCTCGGCGCGCACGATCTGACAGAGCACGACACGAGCATGGCTCTGCAAAGAGCGTTCCGTTTCGGCCAGGACGTCGGCCGGCCCGGGGATCGTGATCATGGCGCGTCCAGCTTACCACCCGGAGTTGGCGGCGGAATCCACAGGGCGCAGGCCGCGGCGAGGGCGAGGGCGGCCAGCGCGCACCCCAGGAGCAGGCGCCATGGCCGGTACAACAGCTCGAGATCGTGGCGGCCGGCCGGTAACCAGGCGGCGACCAGGGGTCCGTTGGCGAGGACGGTGGGAGTCCTTTGCCCGTCCACGAACAGGTGCCAGTGGCCGTCCTGCAGGATGCTGGTGGCCAGGAGGCGCGGCTCGCCGAGGGTGGCCCGGGCACGGAGGCGCGCCCCCTCCCACGCGACCAGATCCACCCGGGCGGGAACCACCGGCCGCGACCGCCAATGCTTGGTATGCCCGGGGCTCGACGCGACCAGGGCGCGGGCAGCGAAATCGTTATTGCGGGCTGTCCACTGCGGCCAGGCTTCCCCGTGGGCGATCCGCGCTCTCCTTGGCAGGAAGAGGGGGGGCAGGGCGTGTGGGCGCTCCCAGATCCAGGCTTGCGGATGCCGGAAGACCAGCCGGAGGGGCAGCTTGAGATCGGTCCGCGTCATCACGTAGCGCACGCCGAGCAGGTCGTAGAGCGGGTGCTTGGGCTTGCCGAAGACCGGCGCCATCGGGGAGCGGCTCAACGGGTCGGTGAGCAAGGCATGGACCGACGGCTGCGACGGATTGTTGATCCGCACGTCGCGCAACCCATAGATCAGAGGGAGGTTGGCCAGAAGACAGTTGCCTACCGCGACCATCCGCCAGCTCCCCAGATGCTCCTGGAGGAAGCGCACCGGCGGCGTGACCGGATAGGCGACGCGCGCCGGGATCGGCGGATTGGCCCACCGGTGGACCAGCAGGAGCTCGGCCGCGAAGAGGAGCGCGAGCCCCGCCGCCGCCGGGCCGGCCCGGCGCTCCCGGGGACGGATCGACAGCAGGACGGCGGCGAGGACCAGGGCGGTGAGCTGTGCGGCGAGCCCGCCGTCCAGAAAGCCGGTGACGATGCGGCCGGTCTTCGGCGAGGGGTGGCCCAGGTAGGCCCAGAGGATCAGGCCGACCAGGAGAATGGCGGCCACGGCGACCGCCGCCCGGCGGCCTTCGCCGCGCGACCAGCGCTCCACCTCCGCGGCGGCGAGGACGGCGACGCAGAAGGTCACCACCAGGAGGAGGCGGTGGTGCTGGTGGACCGCGGTCATGCCGATGACCGGCAGGCGCAGGAACAGACGGTCGAAACCGGGCGGCTGGGCGATCAGGGCGAGCGATACGGCGAGCGTCCAGGCGAAAAAACGCTCGTGGGGGAAGCGGCGCCGGCGGCCCAGGGGGAGCAGGGCGGCCGCGGCGGCGAGCAGAGGGGCGGCGCCGGCGAAGCCGCACTGGTCCTCGATGACGTTGCGCTCTCCCCAGGCATTGCCGAGCTCTCCGAACGCGTGCACCGCCGCCACCGGCAGCAGCCAGCGGACCACCCGCTCCTGCCAGCGCACCCAGGCCTCGGGCCTGGAGACCTCCCAGCGGGCTTCGACGAGCGGGTCCCCGGCGCGCCGGACGTCGACGATCCGGGCGCGGTGGCTCTGGGGCAGATACTCCTGGGCGAGCAGGAGGATCGGTGAGGCCAGGCAACCCGCAACGAAAAACGCGGCGCCGCCCCGGACGAGGAGCCTCCGCCGCGCCTGGAGACCGGCCTGGGCCAGCCCGCGGGCCAGCAGCAGGAACCCGGTCGCCGCCAGCCCATACATCATGGTCTCGGGATGGCCGCCCAGCAGGAGCGCGGTCAGCGCCGCGCAGAGCAGGGCGGCGTCGCGGCGGCAGCCCGGAGCCTCGCACCGCGCCACCCCGTAGAGCGCGGGCGGGAGCAGGGCGGCGGCATTGCCGATCGGCCAGCCCAGCCAGAGCATCATGAATCCGCCCAGGCCATAGGAGACCGCACCGGCCGACGACGACGCCGCGCCGAGCCCCTGTCTCCGCAGGAACAGGAACGTGAAGATCAGGGCGGTCAGCAGGCGGAGCGCCGAGGTGACCGCCATCGCCGATTCCAGGCGGAACGGCGAGGCCAGCCCGACCAGCGGCTGGAGGAACTGCGTCTGGGGATCGCCCATCAGAGGCATGCCGATCCCGGCGCCCGCGTTCCACAGCGGCCACTGCCCGGCGGCCACCGACTTCCGGACCTCCAGGATCCAGGGAGCGATCTGGAAGATCAGGTCCCCCTGCATCCAGTTGCCGAGGGGGACCCGCGGCTCCCCGCTATACGGAGGCGCCGACCGCAGGTTGGAGAGCGGGAGGAGGGTCCAGCCGGCGAACAGCGCCGGGCCGAAGAGGAGCGCGATCAGCAGGAGAAAGCCGGCCAGCACCCGCCAGGGCACCGGGTCGTACCACCGGCGCAAGGCTCCCGCGAGAGCCGCGGCCAGGAGGAAGACGTAGAGGCCCGGCAGCAGGTCGAGCGGGCTCCAGGTCACGGCCTCTCCCCGAAGCCGAAGGCACCCTTGAGCCGGAACCAGACATTGCGGATCTTCCAGAAGCGGCTCGCCTCCATGGCGGCGATGCGGGCCTGGAGCCCTTCGATCTCGGCGGCGGCCCGCGCCTCTGCGCCGGCGAGCCGCTCCTTCGTCTCCGCGAGCCGCCGGTCGAGCAGCTTCACGTCCTGCCGCGCCACGTGGAGGAGCGCCGTCTCCACGGTGCTCGCCCAGAGCGGGTGGCCGACGCCGCGGGCGTCCACCACGCGGAGGATCAGCAGGGCGGCATTGCGGTCGAGCCCGGAAGGGAGAGGCACCGTGAGCTTCCACCCGGAGCGGGCGAACCGCTCGTCCTTGAGCTCCGCGGCCACGTCGCTCCGCGGCCCCACGACCGGCGACGCCGCCACGATCCGGCCGTCCAGGGAGGCCTGGACCTCCCGCGCCTCGCCGCTGAGCACCACGGACCAGCCGCTCAGGGTCAGGAGATCGGGCGTCTCCAGAGAGCAGGTCTCGATGCGCAGGAAGGGCTCGGTCTGGAAGGTCAGCTCGGAGCGGCCGGCGCCATCGTCGCGCACGGCCACGTAGAGGTCCTGGAAGTTGCACAGTCCGAGCGAGGCGCGCCAGACGGACACCGGCTCCTCGGCGGCCCGCGCCACGGCGCTCCGCACGAACGCCTCGGTGACCCAGGTCGAGCCATAGTCCCCCGGTTCCAGCGTCCTGCTCTCGCTGAGCTCCTGGAAGAGGAGGCCGGCTTCAGGCATCGGTACCGACGGATCGCGGATCGTTTCGTCGTGGACGCTGAAGACCAGCAGGCCACCGGGGCGGAGGAGGCCGAGCAGGCGGCGCAACCAGCCGATGAACCGGTCTTCGGGCAGGTGAGTGAACAGGGAGGTGACGAGGATCGCGTCGAAGCGCTCCGCACAGGCGAGGTCCTCCGGGCGGAGGGTGGAGACCATGCCATGGACGCCGAAACGCTCCTCCTGGAAGCGCACGGCGCCGGCGTAGATGTCGGAGACCCAGAGCCTCTCCGCCGGCACGTGCCGCAACAGGAAGCGGGTGACGCGGCCGTAACCGCTGGCGAAATCCAGCAGGCGCTCGATCCGCCCGAGGTCGCCGAAGCGCCAGCGCAGGATCTGGGCCATCGCATCGGCGATGCTCAGGCCGGAGCGGAAGTAGGCGAAGAGGCCCCGCTCGCGGTCTCCTTCGCAGCCGCCGACCAGGAACTCCAGCATCTCGTCGCGGGCGTCGACGTCGAGCGGGACGGCGCCCGGAGCGATGCCCTGGTCCGCCAGCAGGGCGCGGACGAACCGGCTGTTCTCGTCGGAGCGGAAGGCGAGCGTCATCGGGTCCGGGATCTTAGCAGGGTACACTTGCCCGGCATGCTCCGCAAAGCGATCCCGGCTCTGCTCCTGGTCTGGTGCACCGTGTCCTTCTCCCTGGAGATGAGCACCGCTCTCAAAGAGTGGGACCAGCGCGTCACCTCGCCCCGGGGTCCCCGCTCCTGGCGCTTCGGCAATCCGCAGCTCGAGCGGCTGACCGCCTGTCTCGATGACGTGCGCGGACAGGTGCCTCCGGGGAGCGTCCTCGTCTTCGCCTCGCCCTCCGCACAGGAGACGACGGAGCGCGCCGCCTTTTTCCGCACCCGCTGGGCGGCCTATCTGCTTCCGGAGCATGAGGTCCTCCCGATCGACGATCCGGCGGCGCCGCGGGTGGCCGAGTACGTCATCGACTACCGGGCCGGCCTGGATCTGCCGCGGCTGGAGCTCCTGGCGCAGCTCCGCGGCTGCCGTCTTTTCAAGGTCCGGCCGCTGTGATCGCCGTGATCGCCGGCAGCGCCGTGCTTGCGCTGGCGGTGGCGCTGGCGGTCCTGGGCAGCCGCTTCTCCGGAGCGCTCGTCCATGCCGGAGACAGTGCGCCGCACCGAGGTGTGGTGTACGGTCTGGCGGGCGCCCTCGTCGTCCACCTGCTGCTCACGGCGCTCGACGCGCTCGGGATCTCCTGGCATCCGCTCCTGCTGGCCATCCTCCTCGCCGCGGCGATCGGGCTGGCGCACTTTGTCCCTCCACGCGCAGCCGAGCCGGCGCGCCTCCCTTCGGACCTCGGCTGGGGGGATGCCCTGGCGCTCTTCGCCCTGCTGGTCTTCACCTGCACGGCCCTGACGCTGTGGACGATGACGCCCGACTTCATTTATCACTGGGGGATCAAGGGGAGCCGCTTCTTCCTCCACCGCGGGGTGGACTACGCCTGGCTGGCGCGCCCCTGGAACTGGGTGCTCCACCCGGACTACCCGAACCTGCTGCCGGAGCTCTTCGCCACCAGCGCCCTCCTCGGCGGAAAGTTCGAGCCGCACGCGCAGATGCTGTGGACCTCGATCTTCTTCCTCCTGATGCTCGCCTCGGCGCGCGAGGGGCTGCGGATCGCCGATCGCTGGGCCGGCCAGGCGGCGCTGGCGATCCTGGGGCTCACGGCAGCCCTGTTCGGCATGGGGCACCTGATGGCCGGGGCGGCCGACTGGTTGATGGCCGCCGCCTTCCTGGCAGCGGTGCCGGCGCTGCTCCGGCCGCCGGACCGCGCGGGAGACTGGCAGGTCGGCATCGCCGCCGGTTTCGCCGCGGCCGCGAAGATCGAGGGAGCGCCCTTCGCGTTGGTCCTGGCCGCGACGCAGCTCCTGCGGCGGGTGCTGGCCGAACGGCGGCTCGACTGGCGGGCGGCGTTGCGGCTGGGATTGCCCGCCGCGGCCGTGGGGGCTCCCTGGCTGCTCCGGGTGTTCCGGCATCACCTCTTCCTCGGCTCGAATTCGGGGCCCTTCGATTTCTCGCGAGCGGACGTCATCCTCCCGGCCCTGGCCGAAGCCCTGGCGGACCCGGCGTGGCATGGGCTGTCGCTGCTGGTCCTCCTGGGGCCGGCCCTCCTGCCGGTGCGGCGGGTCCGGCCGGTCGCCGCCGTGGCGACGCTCCAGCTCCTCTTCTACCTGTACGTCTATTTCACGGCCCCGGTGGAGACGCGCTACTACGTGCTGACGAGCTTCGCGCGGCTCATCTTCCACCTGATCCCGGCGCTCCTCGTGGCCGGCGCGGTGGCGGTGGCGGAGAAGCGTCGCAGCGCGCTGCCTGGCTGACTTTTTGCTTCAAACCCGCGGCATGTGCGGCATCGCGGGGTTCTACAACTTCCGCTCGGGGCGGTCTGTCGACCCCGGGGATCTGTGTGTCATGGGCGACCTCCTGGCCCACCGTGGGCCGGATGACGAGGGGATCTTCCACGAAGGCCCTCTCGGCTTCGTCCACAAACGGCTGACCATCCTCGACACGTCGAGCCGCGGGCGGCAGCCCATGGCGACTCCGGACGGCTCGGTCCTCATCACCTTCAACGGCGAGATTTACAATTTCGTCGAGCTGCGCGCCGAGCTGGAGTCCCGGGGGCACACGTTCCGGACGCGGACCGACACCGAGGTCATCCTCCATCTCTGGCAGGAGCACGGCGAAGATCTCCTGGAACGGTTGAACGGCATGTTCGCCTTCGCCCTCTGGGACCGGACCGCGCAGACGCTCTTCATCGCCCGCGACCGCTTGGGCATCAAACCGCTCTACTGGACCACCACCTCCGACGGCATCGCCTTCGCCTCCGAGATCAAGGCCCTTCTGATCGGCCAGCGCCCGGCCGTCGACCTCGAAATGCTCGACGCCTACATGAGCGTCGGCTACGTCCCCACCGAGCGCACCCTCTTCCGCGGCATCGAGAAGCTCCAGCCCGGCTGGTGCCTGCGCGTCGACCGCGACGGACCGCGGCTGCGCCAGTACTGGGACCTGGAGATCGCGCCCGAGGAGGACCTGAGCGAGCAGGAGTGCGTCGAGCGCGCCACCGGCCTGCTGCGCGACGCCGTCCGCCTGCAGCTCCGCAGCGACGTGCCCCTCGGCGTCTTCCTCTCCGGAGGGGTCGATTCGAGCGCCGTGGTGGCCCTGATGCACGAGATGGGGATCGAGGACATCCGCACCTTCACCGTGGCCTATGACTTCGGGCCGCAGTTCGACGAGACCCGTTGGGCGCGGATGGTCGCCGAGAAGTTCCACACGCGGCACCGCGAGATCTTCGTCCGCCCCGAGGAGTTCCGGGACTTCATCCCCTCGCTCATCTGGCACATGGACGAGCCGGTCACCGAGGCGGCGGCCATCTCGCTCTTCTTCGTCGCGAAGCTGGCGCGGGAAGACGTGACGGTCGTCCTCTCCGGCGAAGGCTCGGACGAGGTCTTCGGCGGCTATCCGATCTACAAGTACATGCAGGTGCTGGAGCGCTACCGCCGCCTTCCGGCCGGGCTGCGCCGCGCCCTGGTCAATCCCGCCCTGAATGCGCTCGGCGGGAAGTGGCGCAAGTACACCGAGCTCTCCGAGCTCCCGCTCTCCGACCGCTATCTCGGGTGCTCGTTCTACGAGACCCCCGCCAAGGAGGAGCTCTACCGGCCGGAGGTCCGCGCCCTGTTCAACGGCCACGGCATGCCCCACCTCGTCCGCCCCTTCTACGACAAGACGGCGGGGCAGGACCCGCTTCTGCGCATGATGTATCTCGACGTGAAGAGCTGGCTGCCGGACGACCTGCTGGTCAAGGCGGACAAGATGACGATGGCCAGCTCCGTCGAGCTGCGCGTCCCCTTCCTCGACCACCGCGTCGTGGAGCTGGGAGCGCGCATCCCCCCGCGCCACCGGATCAAGGGGTGGAGCACGAAGCACATCCTCAAGAAGGCCATGGAGGGGCGTCTCCCGCACGAGATCCTGCACCGCGGGAAGATGGGCTTCCCGACCCCGCTCGCCCGCATGTTCCAGGGCGAGCTCCGCAACTACGTCGCCGAGGTGCTGGGGAGCGACCGTTCTCTGGACCGGGGCTATTTCCGGCCGGAGGTGGTGCGGCGGCTGGTCGCCCAGCACCTCGCCGGAGCGGCGGACCACCACCGGGTGCTCTGGCAGCTCCTCGTGCTGGAGGAGTGGCACCGCCGGTTCATCGACGGCGAGGTGCCGGCGGCGCGGGCGGAGCGGGTGCCGGAAGCGGCCGCGGGGTGAGCTGGGCTTTCAGCGGAGGTCGATCTCGTCAAGAGACCGCGCGACCAGAACCTGTTCCGCGATCCGGGTCAGACGATCGACCGAGCTGATCGCGTCCACCCGCCGACGGACTCGCGTAGGAAGCGGCCCGAAACGCATAGAAAGCTGTCGCAGGAGAATCTGACGAATCTGCTCGATCCCCTGCTCACGCCCCTTTTCGAGCCCCTGCTCGATCCCGGTTTCCAAGCCCTTCTGCCAGCCCTTTGCCTCCAGCCGTTCCGACCAAGTCATGAACATGGTACGTGCCTCCCGATTCGGTTCCCGGGACCACAGAACCTCGAACTCTTCCGCGTCCCGTCCCTGCAATTCTAAATACGTTTCCACGCAATGCGCCAGTAGAAATCGACGGAGCTCGTCGAGACCGTGGGCGGCGAAGATCCGCCGCAGGCATCCGGCCTTGTGCTCCGCGGGGCTGAGCCGTGCAGGGCGCATCAGAGAGGCCAGCGCCCAAGCCAGCGGCTCCGGCCGGGCCAGGTAGTCCTCGGCGCAACATCCGGCCAGGCAAAAAGCGTAATACCTGAAGCTCCCGATCTCCGGTCCCAGAGCCGTATCGGCCACCTGCTCCAGGGTGACTCCCGGGCGCCCGCGGCGAAGGCAGAGGAGGATCGGCAGGACCGGCCGGCCGTGCCGAAGCCGGAGTTGCATGTAGTAACTGGCGAGGCGGAAGCCGATCTCAGGCCTCGCACGCACCTCGATCTCGACATGGACGAGCGCGCTCCCGCCTCCCCGGCTCAGCTCGATCTCGACCAGGAGATCGAGCTCGCGCCGCCGACCTCGGGGCCAGTCGGTGAATGCCTCCTTGTCGAGGAGCTTCCAGCGAGAGAGGTCGAGCCGCCCAGCCGCCTCGGGTGCGGTCAGAGCCAGAAAGTCGGGCAAACAGGCCCCGATCAGCTCCTTGAAGAGCTGGTCATGCGGACTTCGTTTCCGCCCGCCCCCGGGGCGCGGGAAGACAAATTCCCCCATGCCCCATAAGAAGTCGGAAAACGAGGCCCGATTCTTTCACTCGATCCCAAACTTTCTTGTTTTTCACCCCTCTCCCGCTCGCGGGAGAGGGGCCGGGGGTGAGGGTCCGAGCTCCGGCGCTTCGAGGGAAGCCCCCGCCGACGCCACCCGCAGCTCCCGAATCACCCCCAGAAGCTGGTCGCGCACCACCTCGCGGGAGTAGTCGGCCGCGAGGCGGCGGCGGCCGTTCTCGCAAAGCCGCTCGCGGGCTTCCGGATCGTCGAGCAGCTCCAGGATGGCCCGGACCCACTCGATGGGGTGCGTGCCCACCACCTGGAAGTCCTCTCCCTGCCGGCCCGAGGTCCCGGCGACCGCCCAGGGGGTCGCGATCACCGGCACGCCGACCGCCCAGGCCTCCAGGACCTTGACCGGCACGCCCGAGCCGCAGCGCATCGGAGCGAGCGCCAGCGTGGACTGGGCGAGGACGGAGCGCATGTCGCGCGGCGATTCGAGGAGCCGCACCCGCGGTCCCGCCTTCGCCACGGCGCGGCGGATCTCCGGCGCGGGCCGGTCGCCCGCCACGACGACCCGGACGTCCGGGCGCGCCTGCCGGACCGCGGGCCAGACCGCGTCCAGCCACCAGGAGATGGCGTCCACGTTGACGAAGTACCCGAGGTTCCCGGTCATCGCGAGGACCGGTCCGGTCTCTCCGTTGGCGCCCAGGAGCTCGTTCGGGAGCGGCGGCTCGGTCCGCCGTTCCCGCATGGCCAGGCGGACGACGGCGACCTTGGCGGCGGCCTCGGGGGGGAGCCGGTTGACCAGCGCCTGGCGGTCCCGGCCGCAGACCACGATCACCCCCGCCGCCCGCTCGGTCAGGCGGCGCTCGCCGATGGCGAGCAGATGGGCCTCCAGACGCAGCAACGGCCGCAGCCAGAGACGGTCGACCTCGGCGCGCAGCGAGAAGTTGAGCGAGAGGCTGTCGATCAGGTCGACGAGGATCGGCGTGCCCCCGAAGTCGTCGAGGTGGATCGCCAGACGGACGAGCTGAAGGATGCCCAGGTCCGCCCGGGGTGCCAGCTCCCGCAGGCGCCGGCCCAGGTCCGGCTGATAGAAGAGGACGCTCTGGAGCGGGTGGTTGCGGAGCAGCACGCGCGCCATGCCGGGGAGGAGGGCGGCGGTCCGGCTCGGCTTGTAGAGCTCGACGCGGTACGGCGCATCGGCCGGCGGCGCGGGCTGCCCCTTGCCCGGCTCCGGAGTGAGCAGCGTCACCTCGTGCTCGCCCGCCAGGAAGTCCAGCGCCTGCACGGCGCGGATCTGGTCGCCCCGGCGGGGTGGCCAGGGGTAGCGCGAGGTGGCGAGGAGGATCTTCAACGGCGGTTCCGGCTACACCAGCTTCAGCAGGTGGCCGAGCTTCTCCCGCTTCGCCCGGAGATACGCGCGGCTGCTCTCGGTCGGCGGGACCTCCAGCGGGACGCGATCCACGATCTCCAGGCCGTAGCCGTCCAGGGCGATGTACTTGCTCGGGTTGTTCGTCATCAGACGCATCTGGCGGACGCCCAGGTCGCGCAGGATCTGCGCGCCGACGCCATAATCCCGCTGGTCGGGGCGGAAGCCGAGCCGCTCGTTCGCCTCGACCGTGTCGTGCCCCTGCTCCTGCAGCTCATAGGCGCGCAGCTTGTTCAACAGGCCGATGCCGCGCCCCTCCTGGAGAAGGTAGAGGAGCACGCCTTTTCCTTCGGCGGCGATCTTCTGGAGCGCCTGCTCGAGCTGCACGCCGCAGTCGCAGCGCGCCGAGCCGAAGATGTCGCCGGTCAAGCACTGGCTGTGGACCCGCACGAGGGTGGGGATATCCGGCTGGATGTCTCCCATGGCGAGCGCCACGTGCTCCTCCTCGGTCACGTCGGAGCGATAGGCATAGATCCGGAAGTCGCCGTAGACCGTCGGCAGCTGCGGCGACGCCACCCGCCGCACCAGGGTCTCGTGACGCAGCCGGTAGCTGATCAGGTCGGCGACGGTGATCATCAGCAGCCCGTGCTGGCGCGCCACCTCGGTCAGGTCCGGGACCCGGGCCATGGTGCCGTCGTCGTTCATGATCTCGCAGATCACCCCCGCCGGCGTCAGGCCGGCCAGGGCGGCGAGGTCGACCGACGCTTCCGTCTGCCCGGCCCGCTTGAGCACGCCCCCCTTGCGGGCGCGCAGCGGGAAGACGTGGCCCGGCCGCAGAAGATCCTCCGGCCGGGTCGCCGGATCGATGGCGGTGAGGATGGTCGCAGCACGGTCCGCGGCCGAGATGCCGGTCGTGATCTTGCCGCGCGCCTCGATCGAGATGGTGAAGGCGGTGCCGAAGGGGGACGTGTTGTCCTCGACCATCAGCGGGAGCTCGAGCGCGCGGCAGCGCTCCTCGCTGATCGCCAGGCAGACGAGGCCGCGCCCATGCTTGGCCATGAAGTTGATCGCGGCGGGCGTGACCTTTTCGGCGGCGATGGCGAGGTCGCCCTCGTTCTCGCGGTCTTCATCGTCCACGATGATGACCATCCGGCCCTGGCGGAATTGTTCAATCGCTTCCTCGATGGAAGCGAACGGTGGGTTTTTGGTCATGGCGTCTGGGATTCCTCTCGCGGGCCCCTCGATTCCGGGCCACCGCGGCTGACTGGAGGGGAATGGAACGCGAACGCTCCAGGCAAGTCTACTTGCGGTCACGTAAACGGTCAACGCGGGCACGCTAAAACGGATTCCCGAAGCTCAGGCTGAACACCGGCTGCGTGTCCTCGTAGGGCTCGCGGTCGATCTTCCAGGCGACGTCGAACCGCAGGGGACCGATGGGCGAGAGCCAGCGCACGCCCGCGCCCGCGCCCGATTTGACCTCGCCGAGATCGATCCGCCGCCAGTCCGGCCAGACGTTGCCGGCGTCGTAGAAGACCACCCCTTCGAACGGTCCTGCGATCGGAAAGCGATATTCCAGGTTGAGGAGCAGCAGTCCGTTGCCGCCAACTCCCGCGGGCGTCAACCCCTCGCGCGTCTGGCGGAGGATCAGGGTCTGGTCGAGGATGCCCAGATCGTCGCGGCTGTAGGCGCGGTGCGTCGTGGGACCGCCGGCGAAGAAGCGCTCGTCGATGAACACGTCCGCGTTCGGCAGGTCGTCCGACAGGTCGGGATCGTTCCCGGGCAGCCGGCTGAACGGCTCGATCCCTCCCGCGCGCAGGCTGGCGGCGAGGACGCCGAACTGGTCCAGGCCCACGTACTGCGTCTGCTGGACGAACAGCTTCAGGAAGTCCCCCTCCGTCGACAAGACCGGCATGGCCCATTGGAGCTGCGCGAGAGAGCTCCAGCCGCGGGTGGCGAGGACCGGATCGTTGCGCCGGTCCCACAGGAAGCTCGGGATCAGGCTCGACAGCTCGTAGGGGCGGTCCTCCCGGTCGACGTCGGACAGCCCGAAGCCAGGGTCGACCGTGGTCTCCACGTGCCGGTAGTCATAGGCCAGGGCCACCCGCCGGTCGGTGTATGTCTTGACCGCCTCCACCCGGCCGCCCCAGCGGATCACGTCCCAGTTGTCCTTGTCCTCGTTGAAGAAGAAGACCGAGTAGGTCACCGGCACCGGGTAGCGGCCGACGTAGGGCTGGTCGAACAGGACCCGGAAGCTCTGGTCGAGCGTGCTGGCCCGCAGGTCGGTCCGCAGGCTGTAGGCCCTCCCGGCCACGTTGTTGTGGACGAAGCTGAAGCCGCCGCGGGGACGGAACTTCGTCTCGTCGGCCGAGCCGTACTCCAGGCCCAGGCTGTAGCTGACGCGCCGCGGCAGCCCCTCCTCCACCCGCACGATGAGGTCGCGCGCCGCGGATTCCGGGCCGGCGCGCGACAGCTCCACCTGGACGCTGGAGAAGATGCCGAGACGATAGAGATCGCGCTCGATCTCCAGCCGCCGCGCCTCGCTGATCGGATCGCCCGGCGTCACCCCCAGAGTCCGTTGGATGACCTCGCCCTCGGTCCGCTGGTTGCCCCGGACGATCACCCGGTCGAGGATCATCTGCTCCCCTTCGAGCGCCCGGAGGGTCACGTCGGCCAACGTCCGATCCTCGTTCCACGCGACGCCGGCCGAGACCTGGGCCTCCGCGTACCCCTTGTCCTTGTAGGCCTGGCGCACGCTGTTCAGGATCTGCTCCAGGAGGAAGGGGTGGAACGGCCCGCCCGCCCGCAGCGGCAGGGTGTCGCGCACGGCACTTAGGTCGAGCGCCTCGATCCCCTCGAACCGGAGGTCCCCGACCTGCTGGCGCGGCCCTTCGACGACCGGGATCTCCAGCCGGAGCTCGCGCTCCCGATCCCGTTCGTCGATCCGCGGCGGCCCCACCTCGGCCTGGCCGTACCCTTGAAGGGCGTAGAACGACCGGATGTTCTCCAGGTCCCTCTGGAGCTCGCTGTCGACGAGGCGGCCGCTGCCCAGGTTGATCAGGCTGCGCCCGGCGGTCGTCATGAGCTCGGCGAGCCGCTCGTCACCGAACGCCTGGTTGCCGGTGAAGTCGACCTCTTTGAGGGTGTATTCGGGGCCGGGATCGATCCGCAGGGTCAAGGTCTGGACGCCCGCGTTCTCCTGATCCTCCCAGTCGATCTTGACGTGATAATGCCCCTGCCGCTGATAGAAGCTCTTGATCCGCTGCGTGGATTGGAGCATCAGGGCCTCGTCGAAGCCCTGATCGCCCAGGAAGGGGAGGAGCCCCCGCCGCCGGAGCTGCTTCTCTTCGGCGCCGACCACCCGCAGCTCGATGCGGGGGCCGACCTCGATGGGATAGACGAGCCGGACGGTCTGGGTTTGCGCATCGGTCTGCGCCTCGGGCGTGTCGACCCGCGCGGTCCGGTGCCCCTGGCGGATGAGCCAGGTTTGCAGACGCTCGGCGTCCTCGCGAGCGCTCCGCCGCGAGAACCCCTCGCCCGGCTCGAGATCCAGGCGCTCGACCAGAGCCGCCGGGGTGAACGGCTCGATCGGCCCTCGAAACTCGATGGTGCCGACCCGCGCCCGGGGACCGCTTTCGATGCGATAGACGACCGTCGCCTCGCGGGTCTCGGGATTGGTGAGCACGCGCACGCGGACCTGGGCGGCGAAATAGCCGCGCGCTTGGTACAGCTCCTGGAGCTGGAAGACGCCCTGCACCACTTTCTCCTCATTGAGCGGCTCGGCCGGATTCTGCGGGATCTGGCGGCGCAGCTCCCCCTCTTCGAGGCCGAGGCTCCCTTCCAGCCGTACGGCGGCCACCCGCACCACGGGCCGCAGGACGAGCATGGCCACCACCCCCTCGCCCGTCTCGGCGGGGCGGGTGTAGAGCTCCACTTCGGAGGTGATCCCGCTCGCCTGCACGTTGCGCAGGGTGCTGGCGACCTGGTCCTCGGTGAGCGGCTGGCCGGGGGCGAGCACGATGAGACTCTGGAGCTCGTCGAGACGCTCCTCGTCGAGATCGATCTCGCTGCGGATCTCGATCGCCTGGACGATTTCAGCGGGAGCCGGCGCATCGGTCTGGGCGGCGGCGATCCCTGCCCACAGCGCCAGACCCAGCATCAGCCCTCCCCGCCAGCCTCGTCTCAAAACCGCTTCTCCCACTCGGCGTCGAGAGCGAAGGTGTCCTCCTTGCCGTCGCGCGTCAGGACGAGCAGCACCCGCTCGGAGAGCTGCCACTCCACCCGGACGACGTACTCTTCGGACGAGGAGGGATTCGTGGTGTAGGTGACGAAGAGGTCCCGTGAGATCCGCTTGCCCACGGTGAGCCGGACGCCGCCGAGCGCCCCGCCGCTCGGGCTCGGCTGCGGGTCGACGCGGAAGCGGTCGAAGCCGAAGAGCGTGCCGACGCGCTTGGTGACCAGCGAGGCCGCCTGGCCGGCGAGGAGGGTGCTCGCGCGGACGTCCGATTCGGTCCGCTCGCCGGGCGCCCGGAGGCGGCCCTCTCCCGGCAGCTCCTGTCCGGTGGCGAGCAGGGCCAGGACCTCCAGGTCGGCCAACCCCTCTTCCGACGAGAACTGGGCGTTGAGCCGCTCCAGGGTGCCGGAGAGCGAGAGGCTGATGCCATAGTTGCGCACCTCGGTCCGCGCCACCAGGTCGATCACGGGATCGATCCGGTAGGCGTTGTTGAAGGTGAGCAGCCCCCGCTCGACCTCGTACTCGTTGTCCGCGTAGATCAACTGGCCGCCGGGATCGAGCTCCACCCGGCCGAACAGGACCGGGTTGGCGAGGGTGCCCCGCACGAACAGGTCCACGTCGCCCCGCAGGTTCGCCACGTTGTTGTTGACGCGCAGGGCGCCGGGCCCGGAGACCCGCACGTTGAGCTGGGTGTTGGCCAGGAACTCGTCGGTCTCGGCCACCTCCAGGCGCTGCCGCTGCAAAGCGCCGCGCAGCAGGTCGAGGGTGCCGACCTCCACGTCTTCCACGTAGAACAGCCGGCGGAGCCGCACCTCGCCGCGGATGACCCGGCTGTTGCCGCTCGCGACGAAGCCCAGATCGGCGTCGCCGCGGGCGAGGAACCCCTCCGGGTAGCGCAGGCTGAGGTCCTCGGCCGCCACGTTCAAGCGGTAGTCCAGGGGTTTGCCGGGCTCCGGGAGCTGCAGGCGGCCCGCGGCCTGGACGCTGCCGCCGCCGAGCTTGGCGCGCAGCCCCTCCAGCTCGATCGTGTCGCGGTTGAACAGCAGGGTGCCGCGGATGTTCTCCAGCTCGTGCGGAAAATTGGGGATGACGAGATGGGCGTCCCGGATCTCCCCCTGGCCGTTCAGGACCGGCGCCTGGAGCGTGCCCCGCACCGTGGCGAGGACGTCGACCGCGCCGCCGACGTCGAGCTGGGGGACGAACAGCTCGGCCCAGGCCGCCGAGATCGTGCTTTGCAGGCGCAGGTCCAGAGGGGTCGTCTCCCCCCCGAGCCCGACGGTGCCGGAGGCGAAGAGCTCGGTCTCGGTCTGCGCCTCGCCGAGGTACAGCGACTGAATGGTGAGCCGGTCCGGGCCGAGCGTCGCGACGACCGGCTCCAGGTTGGCGATCTGGTGGCCCTCGTACTGGAGCCGCAGGTCGGCGAGCCGCAGCTCGCCCTGCCAGGTGCCGCGGGAGAAGTCCGCGTCGAAGCCGAGAGTGCCCAGGAACGAGCCGGCGAAGTCGGGCACCGGCTGCGGCGCCGCGAGCCGGGCGAGCGCCGCGAGGTCGTTGCTCGACACGTCGAACGCCAGGTCCGCGCCGGCGCGGTCGAGCCGGCCGCCGCCATCGAAGGAGACGAGCCCGAGGAGAGAGCCGGTGGCCCGCAGGCTGTCGCCGTCCCACGCGAGGAGCGCCTGGGCGGTGCCGGGGCTGCCGTTCTCACCCAGCGGCCGGCCTGCGAGCGCGAGTTGGGTCCCCACCACCCGCACGGTCGCCTCCGGCCGCTCCAGCGTGCCGCCGACCACGGCGCCGACCGCCAGGCGGCCGTCCAGCCGGCCGCCCAGGAGGTCCCGGAACGGCGGTGCCGAGAGTGCGAGCGACGGCGCGTCCAGGGTGAAGTCGAGAGCCCCTCCTCCACCCGGGCCGCCCTCGGCTCCGGTGAAGACCCCGGAGACCAGGACGTTCCCGGCGTCGGTCTGGATCGACACCCGGCGCAGCCGGATGCGCGGCCCCTCGAAAGCGATCTCCGCCTGCGCCTCCCCGACCCGCTGGCCGGCCACGGTCAGCGCCGCCACCTGCGCCGTCGACTCGCCCAGGAGGTTTTCGGGGAAGCCGCGGAGCGCGAGATTGCCCGTCACCTGGCCGCCTACCGGCCAGGCTTGGGCCACGTCGGCCGGCAGGAGAAAGCGGGCGACCGAGGACGCCGGCCAGCGGTCCGCGGCGATCTGCAAGGTCATGGGCTCGCGCGGCGCCCGCGCCCCCTCCTCGGCGAGCGGCACCCGGCCGCTCACCGTCAACGTGCCCGGCCCGCTCGCCCCCTCCGACAAGGCGAGCTGCAGGTCTTCCACCGCTCCGGGGCGGAGGCGCAGCGAGCCGCGCACCACCTCGGCGGAGAGGTCCGGGGTGACGGCGTTCCGCAGGTCGAGCTGAACCAGGGCGACGTAGTTGGTCCGGTCGATGGTCACGTCCCCGGTCAGGACTCCCTGCCCCTGCGTGGGGAACCAGAACGGCGGCTCCTCGCCGGGCGGCACGTCCGCGAGGAGCAGAGGCGCGAGCCGGCCGAGATCGCGGCTCTCCAGCCGGTACGCGAGGCGGCCGGCGGTCCGGCCGAGGCTGAACGTGAAGCCGTCGATCCGCAGGTCCTGTCCCGGCGCCGTGATGCGGAGATCGTCGCTCGACAGAACCCCCTCCTCGATCTCGATCGGGAGATCTCCGGATAGAGGCAGGCCGCCGGCCCGCTGCACCGCCTCGACGCGCAGGTCGGCGAAGCCGCTGCCGGCCAGGGGCTCCCGCGAGTCGAAGTCGTAGGTGAGCGTGCCGCCGACCCGGCCGGCGAGGCCGCTCACCACCGGGATGTCCTCGCCCGGGAACTGGTCCTCGAGGAGCGGCTGGAGCCCCAGGCCGGTCAGGGTGAGATCGAGCTGCACCGGCGTGCCCGGGCGCCCCTCATCCTGGAACGGGACGCTGATCGGCCCCTCGATGCGACCGCCCGCGTACTCGGCCCGCCGGACGTCCACCTCCAGCGCCTCCCGGCCGCCGGAGAGCAAGGCCTCGATGCCGCGGAATTCCCGGCGCAGGATGGCCATCCGCGGCGAGGTGATGGTGCCGCCGTAGAGGACCTGCCGCCCCTGGACGCGGACCTGGCCGCGAAACGCGAACGGCCCCTCGATCGGCTCCTTCAGGTAGCCGAGCCGGTTCAGGAGCGGCATGTCTCCCTGGGCGTCGAGGTTCAGCGAGACGCGCTTCTCCTCCCCGCGCCACTGGACCGCGCCCTCGGCCCGCGCCTGGAGCCCCGGTCCGGCGAAGCGGGCGTTGACGATGCGGAGCCGCCCCTCGGAGGGAAAGATGGTCGCCTTGGCCGAGAGGGTGGCCGGCCAGGGGTTGGCGCCGGGGAGACGGGTCACCACCTCCTGGGCGGTCACCATCGCGTCGAGCCGCTCGCCGCCCTCGCCGCCGCGCTCCGCCTGACCCGTGACGCGCCCCCACACCGCCCGCGCGTCCACCCGGAGCGGCACCCGCCGCTCGTTGAGCTGGAACGTGCCGTCCTGGATAAGGATGCGGCCGATCTGGACCTCGAACCGACGCGGACCCCGCGCCTCGGTCCGCCACCGCGGGAGGTTCGTCGAGCCGTCGGGGTCGATCCGGACATAGATCTCGGGACGGATCGCCTCCACCTGATCGAGGCGGACGACACGCTGCTCCAGGTCGCGCCAGGTCACCTGGACGCGCGCCAGGGGGATCCGCGCCACCGGACGGTCGGAAGGCCGGGGACCCGGGATCACCACGTCGCGCAGCTCCAGCGCGAGGGGGAAGAACGTGTAGTCGACGTCGCCGACCCGCACCGGGCGGCCGATCTTCTCCGAGACGGCGGCGATCAGGCGGGCGGCGAGCTGCTGGCGGGCGTAGCGGCTCTGGAGGAAGAGGAAGGAGGCGGCGATCAGCACGCCGAGGAGCAGGATGCCCCAGACGAAGGGGCGCACCACCCAGCGGCGCAGCCGGCCCGGGCGCCTCCGCGCGGGCGCCTCGCCGCGGCCGGGACGCTCCTCGTCCGCGCTCATTCCCCCTCCCTCCGGGAGCCGTCGGGGACCTCGCCGTTGGGATGCCCCTCCAGGCCGCCCCAGCGGAGCTTGCCCCGCAGACTGTCGAAAAAGCCGCGTCCGGTGACCTTCACCAGGCGCACCCGCGAGTCGCTCCGGCCGAGCCGGACCACGTCGCCGAATCCCAGGGACGTCCCCTCCTGGCCATCCAGCGTCAGGTAGACCTCCTCGCGCTGGGTCTCCAGCGTCACCTCGATCCGGCCGGTGTCCGGCACCACGATGGGGCGCAGCGAGAGCGCGTGCGGACAGATCGGCGTCAGCACCGCCACCGGCAGCAGCGGGCTCAAGATCGGTCCGCCGGCGGAGAGGTTGTACGCCGTCGAGCCGGTCGGCGTCGAGATGATCAGGCCGTCGGCGCGGAACCGGGCGATCAGGTGGCCGTCGATGCGCAGCGTCAGCTCGATGATGCGGGCGAGGGCGCTCTTCGTGATCACCGCGTCATTCAAAACCTGGTAGCGCAGCAGGCCGCTGCCGTTGCGCTGCAGGTCCACGTCGAACAGCGACCGCTCCTCGACGCGGAACCGGCCGCCCAGGACCTGCACGAGCGAGGGATAGAGCTCGCCGCGGCTGACCTCGGTGAGGAACCCCAGGGTCCCCAGGTTGACGCCGAGGATCGGCGCGGCGGGCCCGACCGTCCGGGCGACGGAGAGGAGGGTGCCGTCCCCCCCGAGCACCACCACCAGGTCGCACGGCTCGCCCGGGTAGAACGCCCGCTCGCCGGAGCCGCGGGCGCGCAGCGTCGCCTGGTCGAGCCCCACCTCGAGCCCGCGACGGCGCAGCCACTCGGACAGCTCGTGGGCCACGAAGACCGCCTCGCGGCTCGCCACCTTGGCGACGACGCCCACCTTGCGGATCTTGCGCCGGCGGCTGCTCATCCCTCTCCTCTGCGCAGCAGCGCGAAGGCCTCGCGGTTCCCCCCGGTTCCATGGACCGGAGAATCTTGGACCCCGATCAGCTCGAGACCGAGCGAGGCGAGACCTTCGGCGCACTCGCGCACCACGCGCTCGCGCACCTCCTCGTCCCGCAGGATCCCCCCCTTGCCCACCGCTCCCCGGCCGGCCTCGAACTGCGGCTTGATCAGGGCGAGCAGCCGGCCGCCGGGCGCCAGGTGGGGAAGCAGAGCCGGTGCCACCTTGGCGAGCGAGATGAAGGAGACGTCGATCGTGATCAGATCGCAGGGCTCCGGCAGGGCATCGGGAGCGAGATGACGGGCGTTGATCCGCTCCATGACCACGACCCGCGGATCGTTGCGCAGCCGCTGGTCGAGTTGCCCGTAGCCCACGTCCAGAGCATAGACGCGAACCGCCCCCCTCTGCAGGAGACAGTCGGTGAACCCTCCAGTGGACGCTCCCACGTCCAGGCAGACCCAGCCGGCGGGATCGACCCGGAAGTGGTCCAGGGCGGCGGCCAGCTTGCGGCCGGCGCGCGAGACGAACGGCTCCTTGGGGCCATGGACCTCCAGCCGGGCCGCCGCGGGCACGTCCGTACCGGGTTTGTCGACGCGGCGGCCCTCCACGTCCACGATTCCGGCCATGACGGCGCGCCGCGCCTGCTCGCGGCTGACGAACAGCCCCCGGTCGACCAAAAGCTGATCCAGACGCAATGGTGCGGTCCTCTCGGCTCGTCCTGACCCCGGCGGAGTATGCAAGCGATGCGCCGGGGCCCGGGGCTATCTTATCTTCAGGAATCCACGGGATCCGACCGATCCGACCGATCCGGCCGATCGGTCCGATTTCCTATCGTCTCCAGGCAGAAAGGAATCGCCAGCAGGAACAGCGCTGAGCGCTGCACCTCGGTATCGCCCCAGTTGTTCTCGAACAGGCCCGCCAGGTTGAAGGCGAGCAGGGCGAGCAGCATCCCCACGTAGAGGTCGGCGCGCGGTCCGGCGTCTCCCCCCTCGCGCACATAGCGCCGCCAGGACACCACGGCGGCGCCGGCGAGCAGGGCGAGATAGGCGGCCAGCTCCGGCAGCCCGCGCTCGGCCGCGAGCTGCAGGAAGCTGTTGTGCAGGTGGGGGACCTCGTAGCGCGGCGCGCTGGCCGGCCGGTAGATCGCGTAGCGCCGCTCGACCATCTCGGGCCCCATCCCGAACCAGGGGCGTTCCGCCACCATGGCCGCGCCGGCCTCCAGCATGCACAGGCGGTCGTAGTTCGAGCGGTCCCGCAGGTCGGTGATCGAAGAGACGCGTTCGAGGACCCGCGGCGGCGCCAGCATGGCGAAGACGATGGCGGCCGGAACGTAGGCGAGCAGCCAGCGCGGCGTCCGGAGGAGCAGGTAGAGCGTCAGCGTCAGGCCCAGCCCCACCCAGGCGCTGCGCGTCAGGCTGCCGAGCAGCGCGGTGTTGATCACCAGGAGAGCAACCCATCTCCAGGCCTGCCGCCGCGCGCCCAGGATCATGCTGGCGATCAGCAGCAGGTCGCAGATCAGCAGCAACCCCGAGAAGGTCATGTAGTGGGAGAACGGGCCGCGGATGCGCCGGTCGATTCCGCCGTAGCCCACCAGGTACTGGGCGAGGCCGGTGCCGGCGAGCAGGGCTCCGATGACGACGAGGGCATCGACGAGCCGGCGCACGTCCCGCTCGCCGCGCACGAAAAGCGGCGCCACCAGAAGCGCCGACAGCGTGAACAGCTCGCGCAGACCGCTCACGCTGGTCGCCGGATCGAACGAGGCCACGATCGACCCCACGAGCCACAGGGCATAGACGCCGAGCGGCACGAGGAGCGGCGCCATCGGAGCCAGCTCCGCCCAGGAGAGCCGGCGGCCGCGCAGCGTCCACGGCGCGGTCAAGAGCGTCAGCGCCAGGAGGATGTTGGACAGGGCGATGCCGAAGAGGGTCAGCAGATGGCCGGAAAAAAGCCAGTATCCGATGCGTGCGCGCCGCGCGACCCGCGCCGGCCGCGACGACGTGGGGTGGGCGGAAGTCACAGCGGGATCAGGGGGCCGGGCGCCCGATGGCCGAAGCGGGGAGCGCCTCCTCGATCAGCATGATCGGGATGTCGGAGACGATCGGGTAGACGAGGCCGGAGGCGGCGCAATAGAGGCCCTGCTCGACCACCGGCTCCTCGTCGCGGAAGTGCTCCCGGTACTTCTCCACCAGCGAGGAGCGAACCTCTCCCGGGAGATCGACGAGCTCCAGCTCTCCCTTGCTTTTCGGACAGACGAGAATCTCGAGCAGCTCGGTATCGACGGCCATGCGGCGGAGGATAGCACAAGGCCTCAGAAGTACCGGTCCAGCCGCTCCAGGAGCTCCATGCCGAGCGGCAGCAGCGGGAGCGCCAGGAGGCATCCCGCCGCCCGGTTGCGCAGAGCCTGGCGGATGCAGAACCGGTCCGTGGCCAGCGCCTCGCGCAACGCGAAGAGATTGGGGATGAGGCGGGGGGTCCCCCGATGCGCCGCAAGATCGCGCGGGTAATCCTTCGCGAGCTGCGCTTCCTCTTGCAGCATGGTGGGATAGTGCACCGGGACCAGCAGCAGGAAGAACAGGCCGAGCCCCAGAGGAAGGTCCCCGAACGAGAGGAAGAAGGCGAGATAGATCAGGCAGTTGCCGAGATACAGGGGGTGTCTCACCATGCGGTAGATCCCCGTGCGCGTGACCTCCGATTTCTTGCGGAGGTTGCCCGCGGCCCAGAACCGGATCAGGACCCCGAGCAGCGCCAGGCACCAGAGCGCTACGCCGTATGGCGAACGGTCCGCACCGAGGAAGTCGACGGGCTGGGCGTTCCCCCAGAGCACGTCGGCGATCGCGACGGCCGCGGCGAGCGAGATCAGCAGCCCCCGGCGCCGGGCGATCCAGCGAAACGTCTTGCAGAGCGCGACGTCGCGGATCGCGGTACTTCGGACACCCCATCTCGCCCCCAGATCGCGTTCATGCAGCATGCGAGCCTCCAGCCTCGAAGTAAGAGGTAAACTAGGGCAGTAAATAGGTTTAGAGGATAGCCGAACCTGGCCGCCCTGTCACTCTCTCCGCGCCTGGTGCAGACCCGCTCTGTAGGTTAGAACCAGCGACTCGCTCCCCGGATTCCTGTCGAAGAGACCGCCATTCGACAGGTGGTAGAGGCAGGCGCCCACCCGCGAGCCGTTGACCAGCCGGTAGGACAGCTCGACGCTGGTGCGGAACTCCAGAGGTCCGCCCAGGTCGAACCGGGGCGACCGGTAGTAGAGGCCCGTCGCCCAGCCCGGGGTGAACGTCCACCGCTCGCCGAGGGCGAGATCTGCATGGACGCCGCCGTAGACATAGAGGCTCCCCTGCGACCCCGTGATCACCCCTGCCGTAGGAGCCAGGTCGGGGACGAATCGGGGAAGGAACGAGAAGCGGCGCGGCGCGAACCGGAGCTCGGTGCCGATCTCATAGCTGCCGCCGCCCACCAGAGGATCGAACACGCCGGAGCTGGCGGCCACCTCCTCCGGCGCACCGAGACGCCAGGGCGACGGCGCGGCTTCCACCGGCGGCACCGCCAGCGCCAGAGCCAGCATCAGAAGGATCGCTCGCACCTCTCCACACCGTATCAACCGGACGGCAGGACCGGCAAGGCGTCCAGCCCCCACACGGCGAGGACGTCGTCGCGATAGGGCTGGGTGAACTCGGCCCGGCCGATTCCGGGAGGCATGTAGTCGAGGTCCTGGATGATCCGGCCGCGCGGGTGGCTCAGGAGCCACGCGTGCTCCGCGCCGCCGTCGATCACCTCGAACGGCCGCTCGAGCCGGCCGAGAAAATGGAACTGGCCGTGATAGGCCCCCACATAGGCGATCGGCCGCCCCTGCCGCTCGACCACGGCCAGGTATTGGGAGACGGGCTCCAGGTTGTAGGCCCGCCGCGCCACCTCGGCGAAGCCGGCATGGAGCGCGAGCAGGAAGGCGAGAGTGATCAGGGTCGGCGCCGCCGGCCGGCCCGGGAAGATCCGCGCGAACCAGACCACGAAGCCGGCGACCGCCAGAAGCAGCAGAGCGCCGACGCCGGGAGAGACGTAGCGCGACCAGGAGGGGAGCCGGCGGTCCCCGGCCAGAAGCGGACCCACCATCAGGACGATCCCGACCAGGACGAGGACCGCGAGCGGCGGAAACACGTGCCAGCGCCGGACCATCGGCTCCTCCTCCAGCAGGCGGGCGGCGAGCAGGGCGAAGGCCGGACAGAGCGGCAGGAGATAGTGCGGCTGCTTCCCGCTGATCGCGGAGAAGACGGCCAGGCCCGGGACGATCCAGGCCAGGCAGAAGCGCTGCCCCGCATCGAGCCGCCCCGGCCGCATCCGGGCCGCCGCCTTCCAGAGCGGCGGCCAGAGCGAATAGGGAAAGGTGAGCAGGGGGAGAAGCGGCAGATACCACCACCAGGGGTGCTGGTGGGCGAACGCACGGACGATCCGCTCTTCAGCCTGGGTCAGGAGGATCGCCCGGGAGTAGGCCTCGCCGCCGGCCGCCGCCGCGGGCAGCGCCCACGAGAGCCCGATAGCCGCGGCGATCGCCACCGCGCCCGCCAGGCCGAGCCACCAGCGGACGCGGCCAATCTGACTCTGGTGGGGGCGCGGCAGGCCCCGTCCCCACCAGGGCTCCAGCACCGCGACCAGCAGGGGCAGCAGGACGGCGACCGGCCCTTTGGCGAGGAGCCCCAAGCCGAGCGCCGCGCCGGCGCCCACCCAGGGCACCCACCCGCCGCGGACCCGCGCCTCGTGGATTCCGAGGAGCGCCACCAGAGCGCAGAACGCGACCAGCATGTCGAACATGATCAGGGTCGTGAACAGGCTCCAGAGGAAGAAGCCGAGCAGGATCGCCGGGACGAGCCGGGCTGCCTGCGGCCGGTCCGGCCAGAGCCGGCGGGCCAGGGCGCCGGTGAGGAAGAGGTTGGCCAGGGCGACCAGACCGGGCACCAGCCGCGGCCACCAGTCGTTCACCCCGAACGCCCACCAGCCCAACTGCATCAGCCAGAACAGCAACGGGGGCTTCTCGCTGTACGGCAGACCGTTCAGATGCGGAACCAGGAAATCGCCATGCGTCCACATCTCCCAGGCGACCGAGACGTACCGGGTCTCATCGATGGGCAGGATCGGACGCAGGGCGTGGGACACGCCGACCAGCAGCGCCCAGGCCGCGATCAGAACGGCCGTGGCGGTCGGTCGAAAGGGCAACGGCCGGCCGAGAGGGCCGGCCTCGATAGAACGATCCATGCAGTCGACTAAGATACCCCCATGTCGACGTCTCTCCAACCCCCTCCGGACCGCGGAGAGGGCCTCTCTCCCGAGGTCTCGCTCGTCATCCCGGTCTACAACGAGGAGGAGAACCTCCCCGTCCTGCACGCCGAGATCCGCCACGCCATGGAGGGGGTGGGGCGCCCGTACGAGGTCCTCTACGTGGACGATGGCAGCACCGATGGAAGCCCGGCGATCCTGCGCGGCCTGGCGGCACAGGACCCCCATGTGCGCGTCCTCCGGCAGCGGCGCAACAACGGCCAGTCGGCGGCCCTGGACGCCGGGTTCCGCTTCGCCCGGGGCGAGGTCGTCGTCACCCTCGACGCGGACCTCCAGAACGATCCGGCGGACATCCCGCGGCTCCTCGAGCGGATCGGCGAGTACGACGTCGTCTCCGGAGTGCGCGCCCGCCGCCGGGACAGTTGGGTCCGGCGGGTCTCCTCGCGGATCGCCAACCGCATCCGCAACCGCGTCACCCACGAATCGGTGACCGACGTTGGATGTACACTGCGGGCGGCCCGGGCCGAATACCTGCGGCGCATCCATGTGTTCAACGGGATGCACCGCTTCCTGCCGACGCTGTTGCGGATGGAAGGGGCACGGGTGACCGAGGTGCCGGTCAATCATCGGCCGCGCCTGCACGGACAGCCCAAGTACAACATCCGCAACCGGATCTGGCGCGCGCTGATGGACCTGTTCGGGGTCCGGTGGCTGCAGACGCGCTGGGTCGACCGGCGGATCTCAGAGGAGATCGAGGTTTGGAACACAACCCCATCTGGATCGGCATCGGGTTCTTTGGACAGGCCCTCTTCACCGGCCGCTTCTTCGTCCAGTGGCTCGCCTCCGAGCGGCGCAAGGCCAGCGTAGTCCCACGGACGTTCTGGTTCTTCAGCGTCGGCGGCGGCCTCGTCCTGCTCGCCTACGCGATCCACCGCAACGACCCGGTGTTCATCGTGGGACAGGCCACCGGCCTCTTCATCTACGTCCGCAATCTCTGGTTCATCTACCGGCCCGGCGCGCACCCTCCGGATGCTGTCTCGCCCGCCGGGGCCGACCGGCCGTGAGCCTCCTCCGGCGCGACCTCCTGCTTCTCACGGCTCTGGCGGCTCTCCTGTTCTTTCCCGGCCTGGGCCGCCGCGATCTGTGGAATCCGGACGAGGCGCGCTATGCCGAGGTCGCCCGCGAGATGCGGCAGAGCGGCTCCTATGCGCTGCCCCATCTCAACGGACAGGTCTACACCCAGAAACCTCCGCTGCTCTTCTGGTCGATGCTCGCCTGCGGCGCCCTCCGCGGCGGCGTGGACGAGACCGCGGCGCGCATCCCCTCGGCCCTGGCCGCGGTCGGCTCCATCCTCCTGGTTTACCTGATGGGAGAGCGGCTCTTCGGGCGGCGCGCCGCCTGGATCGCCGCCGCGGCCTTCGCCACCTGCTTCAAGATCCTCTGGCAGGGCCGCTTCGGGCAGATCGACATGCTGCTCGCCGCGCTCGTGGCGCTCGGCGTCTGGTTCTGGGTGCGCGGGTACACCGAGAACCGCCCCGGCTTCTATCCCCTCTTCTTCCTCTGCGCCGGCTTCGCCACCCTGGCCAAAGGGCCGGTGGGGCTGCTGCCACCGCTCCTCTCGATCCTCGCGTTCCTGGCCTGGACCCGGAACAGCGCCGAGGTGAAGCGGCTCCGCCCGGCTCTCGGTCTGCTGCTCTGGGCCGCCGTGGTCCTCGCCTGGCTGATTCCGGCCGGAATGGCCGGCGGCCGCGAGTACCTGCAGCAGATCGTCTTCAAGCAGAACGTCACCCGGTATGCCGATCCCTGGCACCACTACCAGCCCTGGTACTACTACCTCACGGTGGTCCCGGGCGACTTCTTCCCGTGGTCCCTCTTCCTCCCCGCCGCCCTGGTGATCGGCTGGAAGCGCTTCTCGGGCAGGGCGCGGGAGGGGTTCCTGTTCTGCCTCTGCTGGATGGCCGTGACCGTGCTCTTCTTCAGCATCTCGCCGGCCAAGCGGACGGTCTACGTCCTCACCATGTATCCGGCGATGGCCCTGATGATCGGAGCGGCGCTCGACCGGATCGCGGCGGAATGGCCGCGCGACCGCCGCTGGGTGCAGATCCCCCTGGCGATCGTGACCATGCTGGCCCTGCTGGTGCTGGTGGCGCTGCCGCTCGTGGGGGCCCGGCGCGCCGACGAGGTGGCGCCGTTGGGCGGCGAGCCGTTCGTCTGGCAGGTGGTCGCCGCGTTCGTCCCGCTCCTCCTGGGAGCCGCCTGGGCCTGGTGGGAATCCCGCTCCGGCCGCATCCACCGCGCCGCCGGCAGCCTGGCCGCGGGGATGGCGGTCCTCGGCCTCGCCGCGGCCCTCGGCCTGCTCCCCCGCTTCGACGCGGTCAAGTCCGCGCGCCCGCTGTCGCGGGTCCTCCTCCAGAAGATGCAGCCCGGAGAGCCCTACGGCATCTATCCCCGGCTCGACTCGACCTTCCTCCTCCACACCGGCCGCTTCGCCGTGGAGCTCGACAGCGAAGCAAAGCTCCGCGAGTTCGCCGCCCGCCCCAATCGCGTCTGGATCCTCGCCCAGCGGGACAGCCTGGCGAAGCTCGACCCGCCGCTCGACCTCCGCGAGGTCGCCCGGGATCCCGATCTGAAGACGGGCTATCTGCTGCTGACGCAGAAGTGACCCCGCAGCGGAGGGCGGGGATTCCCCCCTCTCCCGGCCGGCCGGGTGAGCGATGGGAGAGGGGGCCAGGGGGTGAGGTCTCGGCCAGCTCAGCTCACGAAGCGACAGCTGCAGGGCGGCTTCGGCGGAACAGCCCGGCGGCGCTTGCGGACGGGCTTGATGCCGTACCGGACGAGCTTCTCATTGCGGTAGCCGAGCACGCTCTTGATGTAGCTGCGGAGAGCGCTGGCGGCCTCCTGGCCGGCACCGAGAGCCTCGTTCAACTGCCGGGTCGCCTCCTGGCTGGCCGCGACCAGCCCGTCCCGCCGGATGCGGCAGCTCAACGTCCGGCCGTGGCTCTGGTCCAAGGCCGCGAGGTAGGGCGCGACGCCCGGCAGCTCGGCTTCGGTTTCCCGCACCACCTTCAGAATCAGACTCCAGTCCTGGTACATCTCGTCCTGCGAATTACGGCTCATGATATTCTCCTCATGTCGTTCAGGTTTTTGTTCCTGCATCTTTTCAAAAAAGGGGAGGCGTGCTCGCAACACGCCCCCCCGGGGTTCAAGGGATCAGACGACAGGTTGAGCGGACGGGGAG
>DATFPH010000443.1:0-12048 GCA_035264905.1 Thermoanaerobaculia bacterium | reverse complement strand
GGCGGTGCTGGATTGGTGGCGCGAGCGGCTGGCCGGGCTCCCGACCCTGGAGCTGCCCATGGACCGGCCGCGGCCCGCCGTCCAGACCTATCGCGGCGACACCCACCGGCTGCGCCTGTCCGGGGAGCTCGCGGCGGCTCTGCGCACGCGCAGCCGCGCGCAGCACGGCACGCTGTTCATGACGCTGGCCGCCGCCTTTCAGGCGCTGCTCGGCCGCCTCTCGGGCCAGGAGGACGTGGCGATCGGCACGGCGCGCTCCGGCCGGACGCACGCGCAAGTCGCCGGGACCGTGGGCTACTTCGTCAACCAGGTGGTGCTCCGCGGTGACCTGACCGGCGATCCGACGTTCGCCGAGCTGCTGGAGCGCACGAAGGCGGTGGTTCAAGACGCCTTCGCGCAGGGCGACTATCCGCTGCCGCTGCTCGCCGAGCATCTGCAGCCGGAGCGCGACGCGAGCCGGACGCCGCTGTTCCAGGTCTCGTTCGTGCTCCAGAAGGAGACGCGGGGCGCCGAAGGGCTGACCGCGTTTGCGCTGGGCGAGGAGGGGGTGGAGGTCGGGCCGCAGGATTTCCGGCTGGAATCGATGTCGCTGCCCCAGCCGCCCTCCCCGTTCGATCTGGTGCTCCACTGCGTCGAGCGGCAGGGTGGGCTGAGCCTTGCGCTCCAGTACAACACGGATCTCTTCGACGCCACGACCACGGAGCTCCTCCTGGAACGTTTCGAGCGCCTGCTGGAGGCGGTGGCGGCCGATCCGCGGCAGCGCCTGTCGGAGCTGCCGCTGCTGTCGGCGGCGGAGCGCGAGCAGCTTTTGCTGGAGTGGAACGACACGGCGGTGCCACCGCAGCAACCCGCGCCGCTGGTCCACGAGCTGGTCGCGGAGCAGGCGCGGCGGCAGCCCGAGGCCCTGGCGGTCGCCACGCCCGAATCGCGGATCACCTATGGCGAGCTGGCTTCGCGCGCCCGGCAGCTCGCCGCGACGCTCGGCCGGCTCGGCGTCGGACCCGAGGTGCGGGTGGCCCTCTGCGCCGGACAGGCGGTCGAGCGGGCGGTGGGGGGCTTCGCGGTCCTCACGGCCGGCGGCGCCTACGTCCTGCTGGACCCGGAGGCCCCGCCCGAGCGCCTGGCTTTCCAGGTCGGCGACTCCAGAGCCGCGGTGGTGCTCACCGAGCGGGCTCTGGCCGGGCGCTTCGCAAGCTGCGACGCGCGCCTCGTCGACATCGCGGAGGCTCGCGGGGAGGAGAGCGCTCTCCCTTTTCCCGCGGCGGCCGCCGATCCGGACAACCTCGCCTACGTCGTCTACACATCCGGCTCGACCGGCCTGCCGAAGGGCGTCGCCGTCCCTCATGCGGGCCTGCTCAACCTGGTGCGCTGGCACGGTGCCGCCTATGGGGTGGGACCCGGCGACCGGGCGACCCTGATCGCCAACCCGGCGTTCGACGCGTCCGTGTGGGAGCTCTGGCCCTATCTGGCGGCCGGCGCCAGCGTCCACGTCCCCGCCGCGGAGACGCGCCTCGCGCCGCGGGAGATCGTGCGCTTCTGGCGGAGCGAAGGGATCACCTGGAGCTTCTTGCCCACGCCCCTGGCCGAAGAGGTGATGGCGGAGGGAGCCGCCGGCGAGCTCTCCCTCAAGGGCCTGCTGTGCGGCGGTGACCGCCTCCACCAGGTCCCAGGTCCGCATCTGCCGTTTTCCCTGATCAATCACTACGGCCCGTCCGAGGTGAGCGTCGTCTCCACCTCGGCGGTGGTGCTTCCGGAGACGCCGGGGCTGCCGCCGATCGGGCGTCCGATCCACAACCTGCGGACCCGCGTGGTCGACGCCTGGGGGGTTTTGGCGCCGCGCGGCGCCGTGGGCGAGCTGTGGATCGGCGGCGTGGGGCTCGCCCGCGGCTACCTGGACCGGCCGGCGCTCACCGCCGAGCGTTTCGTGCCGGACCCCTGGAGCGGGGCGGCCGGGGAGCGCCTCTACCGGTCGGGAGACCGGGTGCGCCTCCGTCCCGACGGCAGCCTGGAGTTCCTCGGGCGGATCGATCACCAGATCAAGCTGCGCGGGTTCCGCATCGAGCCCGGCGAGATCGAGGCCGCTCTTCGCGCGCATCCGGCGGTCGCCGAGGCGGCGGTCGCCTTGCACCAGGGGCGGCTGGTGGCCTATGTGGTTTTGAATCGGACCGATCGGTCGGATCCGTCGGATCGGTCCGATTTGAGGTCGATGCTGCGCGATTCCTTGCGCGAGCGGCTGCCCGAATTCATGCTGCCGGCGGCTTGGTCTTTCCTGCCGGAGCTGCCGCGCACGCCCAACGGCAAGGTCGACCGGCGGGCGCTGGAGCGGCTCGCGCCGGCCTTAGGAGGGACAGAAGCCGGCTCCGCCGCGCCGCGCACGCCCGCCGAGGAGCTGATGGCGGGGATCTTCGCCGAGGTCCTGGGGATCGAGCGGATCGGGGTGGAGGAGAGCTTCTTCGAGCAGGGCGGCCACTCGCTGGCGGCCCTGCGGCTGAGCGCGCGCATCCGCGAGGCCTTTGGAGTGGAGCTGCCGCTGCACCGCGTCTTCGAGACCCCGACGGTGGCGGCGCTGGCGGCCGAGATTGAAGGAGGCGCTCCGCTCCTTCCGCCGCTGATCCCAACGCCGCGGGATCAACCCATGCCGCTCTCTTTCGCGCAGCAGCGGCTGTGGTTCCTTCATCAGCTGGAGCCGGAGAGCCCGGCCTACAACATCCCGGTGGCGCTTCATCTGCGGGGCCGGTTGGATGGTGCCGTGCTCGCCGCGTCCCTGGGCGAGCTGGCGCGCCGCCACGAGACCCTGCGGACCCGCTTCATGGCGGAGCCGGGCGGGCCGGTCCAGGTGATCGATCCACCGGCGCCGGTGCCCCTGCCGGAAATCGATCTCGTGGGTCTGTCCGCGGACGAAGGCCGCCGCTTGGCGCGCGCGGAGGCCCTGCGGCCGTTCGACCTGATGCGCGGGCCGGCGTGGCGGACCACCCTGGCGCGCCTGGGACCCGAGGAGCATCTCCTCCTCCTGACGCTGCACCACATCGTCGGCGACGGCTGGTCGCTGCGGGTGCTGGCGCGCGAGCTGGGCGAGATCTACGGCGCCTTGGCCGAGGGGCGCCCCTCGCCCCTGCCGGAGCTCGAGGTCCAGTACGGCGACTACGCGGTCTGGCAGCGGGGTTGGCTCCAGGGCGAGGTGCTGGAGGCCGAGCTGGCGCACTGGCGCTCCCGCCTTGCCGGCGCGCCTCCGGTGCTCGATCTCCCTCTCGACCGCCCGCGCACGGCGGCGGTCGGCGAGCGCGGCGCGAGCCGCCCTCTGGCGCTGCCCCCCGGGCTGCTGCCCGGCCTGCAGGGGCTGGCGCGGCGGCAGGGGGTGACCCTGTTCATGGCCGTCCTGGCCGCCGTGCAAGCCCTGCTCGCGCGGGTGAGCGGGAGCGAGGACGTGAGCGTGGGAACGCCGGTCGCCGGCCGGAGCCAGATCCGGACCGAGGGGCTGATCGGGTTCTTCGCCAACATGCTGGTGATGCGGACCGATCTCTCCGGCGATCCGCCGTTCACCGGGCTGCTGGCGCGGGCGCGGGAGGTCGCTCTGGCGGCGTACGCGCATCACGACCTGCCGTTCGACAAGCTGGTCGAGGAGCTGCATCCGCACCGCGAGCTCGGCGTGACGCCGCTCTTCCAGGTCTCGCTCACCCTGGACGGCGAGCCGCCGCCTTCCCTGCGCCTGGGAGCCGCCGAGGGGACCCCCTGGCGGATGGAGCAGGAGACCGAGAAGTTCGACCTCGGGCTCACGCTGGAGGTCGACGCCGAGGGGCTCACCGGAACGCTCGGCTTCCGCACCGACCTGTTCGACGGCGCCACCGCCGAACGCCTGGCCGAGGGCTTCGGGCGCCTGCTGGCCGGTGCCGTGGCGGACCCGCGGCGGCGCGTGTCGGAGCTGCCGCTGCTGTCGGACCTGGAGCGCACGCAGCTCCTGGTCGAGTGGAGCGGCGCGGCGACGGACTATCCGCGCGAGGCGACGATCCACGGCCTGTTCGCCGAGCAGGCGGCGCTCCGGCCCGGCGCGGTGGCGGTGGTCGGCACCGAGGAGTCCCTCACCTATGGCGAGCTGCGGCACCGGGCGGGCGCGCTGGCGCGCCGCCTGCGCCGGCTGGGCGTCGGCCCCGAGGTGCGGGTGGGCGTTTGCCTGGAGCGCTCGCCGGAACGGGTGGTGGCCACGCTCGCGGTGCTCGAAGCCGGCGGCGTCTACGTGCCGCTCGACCCGGGCTATCCCCGGGAGCGGCTGGAATTTCTGCTGGCTGATGCGGGCGTGCGGGTGGTGCTGGTACACGAGCCGACCCGGGCGCGGATGGCGGAGCTGGCGAGCGGCTGCACACTGGTGGAGGTCAAGGACAGCAAGGACCTCAACGACAGCAAGGATAGGGGCCCGACCTTGAAGTCCTTGGTGGGCGGGGGAACCGCCCTCGCCTACGTGATGTACACCTCGGGCTCTACCGGCGAGCCGAAGGGGGTCGCGGTGCCGCACCGGGCGGTGGTCCGCCTGGTGCGCGAGACGGGCTTCGCCCGCTTCGGCCCGGATGAGGTTTTCCTGCAGCTCGCCCCCTACTCCTTCGACGCCTCGACGCTGGAAATCTGGGGAGCGCTGCTCAACGGCGGCCGCCTGGTGATGCCGCCGCCAGGCGTGCTCGCGCCGGCCGAGCTGGGGGAGCTGCTCAGCCAGCACCGGGTCACGACGCTGTGGCTCACCGCGGGTCTGTTCCACCAGATGGTGGAGGAGAACCTGCCGGGCCTCACCGGGATGCACCAGCTCCTCGCCGGAGGCGACGTGCTGTCGGTGCCGCACGTGCGGCGTGTGCTGGAGGAGCTGCCAGGGACGCGCTTGATCAACGGCTACGGTCCGACCGAGAACACCACGTTCACCTGCTGCTACCCGGTCACGGGCCAGGACGGGCTGCAGGGCTCGGTGCCGCTGGGCGGACCGATCGCCAACACCTGGGTCTACGTGCTGGACCGGCATCTCGCGCCGGTGCCGGCCGGGGTGGCCGGCGAGCTGCTCACCGGTGGCGACGGGCTGGCGCGCGGCTACCTCGGGCGGCCGGACCGGACGGCGGAGCGCTTCGTGCCGGACCCGTTCGGGCGCGAGGCCGGAGGACGCCTGTACCGGACGGGCGACCTGGTCCGCTGGCGGCCGGCCGGGACGCTGGAGTTCCTGGGCCGGATCGACACGCAGGTCAAGATCCGGGGCTTCCGGGTGGAGCCCGGAGAGATCGAGGCCGCGTTGCTGGCGCACTCCTGGGTGCGCGAGGCGGTGGTGCTGGCGCAGAGAGAGGCCTCGGGCAGCCAGCGTCTGGTGGCGTACGTGGTTTTCCATCGGACCGATCCGTCGGATCCGTCCGATCGGTCCGATCCAAAGCCGGTTCTTGCCGCCAGCCTCCACGCTCGGCTGCCCGAGTTCATGCTGCCGGCCGCCTGGGTGTTCCTGCCATCGCTGCCGTTGACCGCCAACGGCAAGGTGGACCGGCGGGCGCTGGCGAATCTCCGGCCGGAGCGGCCGGAGGTGAGCGCGGCGGACGCCGTCCCGCGGACAGCCTTCGAGGAGCGGGTCGCGCGCATCTACGCCGAGGTCCTGGGACTGGAGCGGGTGGGGCGGGAGGACGACTTCTTCGACCTGGGCGGCCACTCGCTGCTGGCGACGCAGGTCGCCTCGCGGGTGCGCGCCGCGTTCGGGGTGGAGCTGCCGGTGCGGGTCGTCTTCGAAGAGCCGACGGTCGCGGGTCTGGCCGCCTGGCTGGAAGGCTCGACGCCGGCGGGCGACCGCTCCCGGATGCAGGCCCGCGCGTCCTTGCGCGAGGCGCCGCTGTCGTTCGCGCAGCAGCGGCTCTGGTTCCTGGCCCAGATGGAGCCGGGGAGCCCGCTCTACAACATCGCGCTGGCGGTCGAGCTGCGCGGCCGGCTGGAGCCGGTGACGCTGGCCGCCGCGCTCGGCGAGGTGGTGCGGCGGCACGAGGCGCTGCGCACGACATTCCGGGTGGTCGCGGACGAGCCGGTGCAGGCCGTCGCGGACGACGCCGGCTTCGCGCTGCCGCGGATCGATCTCGCGGGCCTGCCGGAGGCCGCGCGCGAGGAGGAGGCGGGCCGTCTGGCGAGCGCCGAGGCGCGAATGCCGTTCGACCTCGGCCGCGGCCCGCTGCTGCGGGCGGCGCTGCTCCGGGCCGAAGGCGAGCGGCACGTGCTCCTCCTGACGATGCACCACATCGTGAGCGACGGCTGGTCGCTGGGCGTGCTGGTGCGCGAGCTGGGGGCGCTCTACGGCGCCTTCCTGGAGGGGAGGCCGAGCCCGCTGCCGGAGCTCGCGCTCCAATACGCCGACTTCGCCGCCTGGCAGCGCCAGCATCTGACGGACGCGCTCCTGGAGCCGGAAATCGCCTGGTGGCGCGAGCGGCTCGCGGGGATGCCCCCGGCGCTCGATCTGCCGGTGGACCACCCGTGGCCGGCGGCGCGAAGCGTGCGAGGGGCGGTCCACGACTTCGCGATCGACGGGGAGGAGCTCGCCGCGCTCCAGGAGCTGTCGCGGCAGCACGGGGCCACGCTCTTCATGACGCTCTTCGCCGGATTCGCGGCGCTCCTCTCCCGCTGGACGGGCCAGAGCGATCTGGGCGTGGGCACGCCGATCGCCGGACGTACCCGGGTGGAGACGGAGCCGCTGATCGGCCTGTTCGTCAACACCCTGGTGCTGCGGGCGGATCTGGCGGGCGATCCGGGCTTCGCGGATTTCCTGGACCGGGTGCGGGAGACGACACTGTCAGCGTACGCCCATCAGGACGTGCCGTTCGAGCGCCTGGTCGAGGAGCTGGCGCCGCAGCGGGATCTCAGCCGTCCGCCTCTGGCGCAGGTCCTGTTCGCGTTGCAGAACGCCACGTCGGGTCCTCTGGAGTTGCCAGGGCTCGCGCTCACCGCCACCTCGGTCTCCACGGAGACGGCGCGGCTGGAGCTGTCGTGCCTGCTGACGGAGACGGAGCGGGGACTCGACGGCATGGTCGAGTACAGCCGGGACCTGTTCGAGGAGGCCACGATCGCGCGGCTGGTGGAGCACCTCGCGCGGTTGCTGGCCGGAGCCGCGGCCGAGCCGGGACGCCGGGCGTCGGAGCTGCCGATGATGTCGGCGGAGGAGCGGAGGCAGCTCCTGGTGGAGTGGGGGGACACGGGGACACGGACGGTCACGGACGGCACGCTGCACGGACTGTTCGAAGCGCAGGCGGCGCGGACACCTGAAGCGGTGGCTCTCGTCGACGGACACACGGGAGAGAGCTGGACGTACCGCGAGCTCGACGAGCGCTCCGAAGCTCTGGCGCGCCAACTCGTTGATCTCGGGGTGGGGCCGGAGGTGCGGGTGGCGGTCCGGCTGCCGCGCACGCCGCAGCTCGTCGCCTCCCTCTTTGCGGTCCTCAAGGCTGGCGGCGCCTACGTGCCGCTCGATCCCGAGTACCCGCGGGAGCGGCTTGATTTCCTGCTGGACGACAGTGGCGCGGCGGTCCTGATCACCGAAGAGGGTGCCGAGCTGTTGCGCGAGCCGGCCCGGAGCGCGACCCCGGCGGCCGACCCCGAGAGCCTCGCCTACCTGATCTACACATCCGGCTCGACCGGCCGCCCGAAAGCCGTCGCGATCGAGCACCGCAGCGCCGTCGCCTTCGCACATTGGGCGCGCACGGTCTTCACGCCCGACGACCTCGCCGGTGTCCTCGCCTCGACCTCCGTCTCCTTTGATCTTTCGGTATTTGAGATCTTCGTGACGCTCGCCTGGGGCGGCAAGATCGTGCTCGCCGTCAACGCTCTGGAGCTGCCGCATCTCGACGCGGCCGGAGAGGTGACGCTGATCAACACCGTCCCCTCGGCCATGGCGGAGCTGGTGCGCCAGGGGGCGGTTCCGGAGTCGGTACGCACGATCAACCTCGCCGGCGAGCCGCTCAAGCGTTCCCTCGTCGACGCGATCTACGCCACCACCTCCGCCGCCCGGGTGCTCGATCTCTACGGCCCTTCGGAATCGACGACCTACTCGACCTGGGCTCCGGCGCCACGCGGCGTGCGGCGCGATCCGGCGATCGGCCGTCCCATCGCCGGTACGCGGGCGGTCCTGCTCGGGCGGTCCGGCGAGCTGGTCCCGGCCGGCGTGGCGGGAGAGCTGCTCCTGGGCGGCGCGGGCCTCGCGCGGGGCTACCTGAACCGGCCGGACCTCACAGCGGAGCGGTTCGTCCCCGATCCGTTCGCTGCGGAACCTGGAGAGCGCCTCTACCGCACGGGCGACCTGGCGCGCTGGCTGCCCGGCGGGCGGCTGGAGTACCTGGGGCGGATCGACCAGCAGGTCAAGGTGCGTGGCTTCCGCGTCGAGCCCGGAGAGATCGAGGCCGCGCTCTCCCGCCACCCGGCGGTGCGCGAAGCGGTGGTGCTGGCGCGGGAGGACGTGCTGGTGGCGTACGTGGCTGCGGCGGACGGGGCGGCGCCGGAGGCGTCGGAGCTGCGGGACTTCCTCCGCGCCTGGCTGCCGGAGTTCCTGCTGCCCGCCGCCTGCACCGTCCTTCCCGAGCTGCCGCTGACCGCCAACGGCAAGGTCGACCGGCGCGCGCTGGCCCGGCTGCGCCTGGAGCGGCCGGCAGGGGTGGCGCCGCGGACTCCCACTGAGGAGCTGGTGGCGGGGATCTTCGCCGAGCTGCTCGGCATGGAGCGGGTCGGCATCACCGAGAGCTTCTTCGCACTGGGCGGCCACTCGCTGCTGGCGACCCAGGTGGCGTCGCGGGTGCGCTCCGTCTTCGGCGTCGAGCTGCCGGTGCGCTCGTTCCTGGAGGCGCCGACGGTCGAGGGGCTGGCCGGCTGGATCGAGCGCTCGGCGCGGGGCGCGGCGGTCGAACGCATCGTGCGGGTTTCGCGGGAGGAGCCGCTCGCCCTGTCCTTCGCGCAGCAGCGGCTCTGGTTCCTGGATCAGCTCGAGCCGGGCGGCATCGTCTACAACATCCCGGTGGCGGTCGAGCTGAAGGGGCAGCTCGACGCCGGTGCGATGACCGCGGCCTTCGGCGAGGTGGTGCGGCGGCACGAGGTCCTGCGCACGACGTTCCGGGAGGTCGCGGGCGATCCGGTGCAGGTGGTCGCGGAGCCCGCCGGCTTCTCCCTGCCGTTGATCGATCTGGCGGACCTGCCCGCGCCCGAGCGCGAGCGGGAGGCGAGCCGGCTGGCCTCCGCCGAGGCGCGGCGGCCGTTCGATCTCGAAGCGGGACCGCTGCTGCGCGCGGCGCTGCTGGGCTCCGCGGCCGATCGGCACCTGCTCCTCGTGACGATGCACCACATCGTGAGCGACGGCTGGTCCATGGGCGTGCTGGTGCGGGAGCTCGGCGCGTTGTATGCCGCTTTCCGCGAGGGTCGGCCGAGCCCGCTGCCGGCGCTGGCGATCCAGTACGCCGACTTCGCCGCGTGGCAGCGCCGGCACCTGTCGGGCGACCTCGTGGAGGCGGAGCTCACCTGGTGGACGGACCAGCTCGCGGGCATCCCGCCGGCTCTGGAAATGCCCACGGACCACCCGCGGCCGGCGGTCAGCAGCCTTCGCGGAGCGGTCCACGGCTTCACGGTCTCCGCGGAGGACCTCGCCGGGCTCAACCGCCTCTCCCGGCGGCACGGCGCGACCCTCTTCATGACGCTCCTCGCCGGGTTCGCGGCGCTCCTGCAGCGCGCCTCGGGCCAGCGGGACGTGGTGATGGGGACGCCGATCGCGGGGCGCACGCGGATCGAGACCGAGCCGCTGATCGGCTTCTTCGTCAACACTCTGGCGCTCCGCACCGACCTCTCGGGATCTCCGTCGTTCCTGGATCTCCTGGCGCGGATGCGGGAGACGACGCTCGCCGCCTACGCCCACCAGGAGCTGCCGTTCGAGCGGCTGGTCGAGGAGCTGGCGCCGGAGCGCGACCGCAGCCGGACGCCGATCTTCCAGGCGATGCTCGCCTTCCAGAACAACGCGTCGGCGCCGCTGGCCCTCCCCGGCGTCGAGGTCGAGGTCCAGGCGCTCACCACCGGCACGGCGAAGTTCGACCTGAACCTGATCCTGAGCGAGACCGCGCGGGGCCTCGCGGGGATGATCGAGTACAGCCGCGACCTGTTCGACAGCGCGACGATCGCGCGCCTGACCGGGCACTTCGCGCGGCTCATGACCGCCGCCGCCGCCGACCCGCGGCGCGCCCTGGCGGAGCTGCCCCTCCTGTCCGACGGCGAGCGCCATCAGCTCCTGGCCGAGTGGAACGACACGCGCGCACCGTTTCCAGAGACGATGTTGCTGCACCAGTTCTTCGAGGCCGCGGTGGAGCGGAATCCGGAGGCGATCGCCGCCGCCGGCGCGGGCCGCGAGCTGACCTACGCCGAGCTCGACGCGCGAAGCAACCGCCTGGCGTATTTGCTGCGGAATGCGGGAATCGACCGCGGCGCGCCGGTGGGAGTCTGGGTCGAGCGCTCGCTGGACATGCTCACCGCCGTCCTCGGCGTGCTCAAGGCGGGCGGCCACTACGTAGCTCTGGACGAGGCCTGGCCGGCCGACCGCGTCGAGTCGATCCTCGCCGCGACCGGCGCTCCCGCAATCGTCGCCGGCGCCGGCCTGCTCGGCGCGGTCGAGGAGATGCGCTGGCGGCTGCCGGCGCTGTCCGACGCGGTCTGCCTGGCATTCTGTGATCCCGAGCCGCCGGCCGAGGCGATCGATCCGGAGAGCGTGCGTGCGCTGTGGGACTTCGTGGCCGAGCGGGCGGTCGACCGGGTGACGGCAGGAGGCTTCGTCAGCGCCTTCACCGGCGAGCCGATGAGCGAGGCCGAGGTCGACGAGTACCGCGACCGCGTGCTCTCGCTCGCGAGTCCCTGGCTGCGGCCGGACGCGCGGGTGCTGGAGATCGGCAACGGCTCGGGCCTCCTCCTGCGGGAGATGGCTTCGCGCGTGGCGCACGTCACCGGCGTCGATCCCTCTCCTCTCACTCAGGAGAGGAACAAAGAGCACGCGGCTCAGGAGGGGATCGCGAACGTCGCGCTGCTGACCGGCTTCGCCCATGAGGTGGACGGTCTGCTCGGCGCGGACGAGCGGTTCGATCTGATCCTGCTCGCCAGCACGGTCCAGTTCTTCCCCGGCCCGCGCTACCTGGAGAGGATGGTGCGCCAGGCGCTCGGCCGGCTCGCTCCCGGCGGCGCGCTGCTCATCGCCGACGTGCTCGACGCGCGGCGGCGCGAGGAGCTGCGGCAGGTGACGGACGAGCACCGGCGCGAGCGCGGTCTGGAGCCCGCGGCACCGCGCCGGGAGCTGTTCCTCGACGAGGACCTCTTCCGCGATCTCGGCGGGGCCGTCCACCACCGCACCGCGGGCTCCCCGAACGAGCTGGGCTTCCGCTACGACGTGCTCCTCACCGGCGAGCCCGCGGTGCGCCGCAAGCGCGTGTGGACCGGCTGGCACGTGGACCGCTGCCTGTCCGCGCGTTTACCCCAGTTGGCGGCTCCGGAGGACGTGGCCTACGTCATCCACACCTCGGGCTCGACGGGAGAGCCCAAGGGGATCGTCGTCCAGCACCGGCCGGCGGCCAACCTGGTCGACTGGGTGAACCGCACGTTCGAGGTGGGGCCGGCGGACCGCGGCCTGTTCGTCACCTCGCTCTGCTTCGACCTGTCGGTCTGGGACATCTTCGGGATGCTGGCCGCGGGCGGCACGGTCCACGTGGCGACCCGCGACGAGCTCGCCGATCCCGACCACCTGGTGCGCCTGCTGCGGACGGGCGGGATCACCGTCTGGGATTCGGCGCCCGCCGCGCTCCTCCAGCTCGCGCCGCTGTTCCCCGCGGAGCCGGACGCCGGCAGCCGGCTGCGGCGGGTGCTCCTCTCGGGCGACTGGATCCCGGTGACCCTGCCGGACCGGGTGCGTCAGTCCTTCCCCGGCGCGCGGGTGATGGCGCTCGGCGGCGCCACCGAGGCGACGGTGTGGTCCAACTGGTTCCCGGTGGGCGTGGTCGATCCCGACTGGCCGAGCATCCCCTACGGCCGGCCGATGGCGAACGCCCGCTA
>DATFPH010000442.1:0-3477 GCA_035264905.1 Thermoanaerobaculia bacterium | reverse complement strand
GGTCGACCTGACCTTCGCCGCGATCACCCTGTTCGACGCCGTCGCCTACATCCTGCTGCCGGCCCTGACGGTCCACCTCTTCCTGGTCTTCCCGTCGCCGCTGCCGGCCGCCGGGCGCTTCCGCCGCCTGGCGCCGTTCCTCTATCTGCCCGCCGCGGCCCTGCTCTTCCTGCAGCTCGACCTGATGCTGGCCCGGGGCCACTGGTTCTTCGGCCGCGTGACCACTGCGCGGATCCAGGCGCTCGACCGGCTCGAGCTGGCCCACTTCGTGGTCCTCGCCGTCGCGGCCCTGGCGCTCCTGCTCTGGCGCTTCCGGCGGGGCGCCGGCTGGGAGCAGCAGCGGCAGATGCAGTGGATGGCCTGGGGCGTCGCCGGCGGCTACCTGCCGTTCCTGGCCCTCTACTACCTGCCCTACGCGTTCCACCTGCGCATCCCCGAGCTGCTGACCTCGGCCGCCGTGATGCCGCTGGCGCTGGTGCCGTTGACGTTCGCCTACGCCATCCTGCGCTACAAGCTGTGGGACATCGAGGTCATCGCCCGCGACACGATCTCCTGGACGCTGACCCTGCTGCTCGGCATCATCGGCTTCTCGCTGATCAATCTGGCGATCAACCGGGGGGTCTCGGAGGACCTGTCGCTCGCCCGCAACCTGCTGTCGTTCGTCGCGGGCCTCGCCATCGCCGGCCTGCTGGTGCCGACGCGGGCCACGATCTCCTCCGCGCTGGAGCGGCTGCACTACCGGGACGCCTTCGGCAAGCGCCGCGCCCTCGCCGGCTTCGGCCGCGAGCTGCTCCACGAGCGCGACCTCGGCCGGCTCTGCGGCGCCCTGCTCCAGCGGATCGAGGAGGGCGTCGACCTCGAGACGGTGAACCTCTACCTGGCGCAGGGCGACTCCCTGCGGGCCGTGCGCCAGGAGGTGGAGCTGCCCGAGCGGATCCCGTTCGATTTCCTGGGCGAGGACTTCTGGCGGCGCGACGTGGACCGCCTCTCCGGCGTGGTGATGCCGGGGGAGCCGCTGCCGGCCGCCGCCCGCCTGTTCGTGGCCGGCTACCGCTACGCCTTCCCCCTGACCGTCCGCGGCCGGGGCTTGGGCGTCGTGCTCGCCGGCTTCAAGCTGGACCACGCGCCGCTCAACAGCGAGGACGAGGAGCTGATCCGCCATCTCCTCAACCAGGCGTCGCTCGCCATCGAGAACGCCCAGCTCGTGGGCCAGCTCCAGCTCCAGCTCGAGGAGGTCCAGCAGCTCCAGAACTACACCGAGGGGATCTTCGAGTCCTCCCCGGCCGGCATCGCGGTGCTCGACGGCGAGCGCCGGCTGATGTCGGTCAACGCCGCCTTCGCGGCCCTGGTCGGCCGGGAGCGCGCGGAGCTCCTCGGCCGCGATCTCGAGACGGTGCTGCCGGTCCGGCCGCTGCCCGCTCCCGGCGAGGGCATGGTCGAGGTGAGCTGGTGCGATCCCACCGGCGCCGAGCGCCATCTCCAGCTCTCCCTCGCCGCCTTCGAGAAGGGCTGGCGGCAGGGGCTCTACGTGCTGGTGGCGCACGACGTCTCCGAGCGGGTGGCGATGGAGAACGCGCTGCGCGAGAAGGACCGCCTGGCGGCCCTCGGCATGCTGGCGGCCGGCGTGGCCCACGAGGTCAACACCCCGATCACCGGAATCTCGAGCTACGCCCAGATGTTGCTCGAAGAGACGGCGCCGTCGGACCCCCACTACGAGATCCTGAAGAAGGTCGAGCGCCAGACGTTCCGGGCGGCCCGGATCGTCAACAACCTGCTGGAGTTCGCCCGCAAGCGGCAGAACGAGAAGAAGCCGGTGACGCTGGCGCCGCTGGTGGCCGAGTGCCTGGACCTGCTGGGCGACCGGCTCGGCAAGCGGCGCATCGAGATCGACTGGACGCCCCCGGCGGAGAAGATCCAGGTGATGGGCTGCGACGGCGAGCTGCAGCAGGTGCTCAGCAACCTGATCCTGAACGCCATGGACGCCATGAGCGAGACGGGCGGCAAGCTCACGGTGGGGATCGATGCGGCGGACTCCAGGGTGACCGTGCGGGTGTGCGACAGCGGCCCCGGCATTCCGGCCGACAAGCTCGACATGATCTTCCAGCCCTTCTACTCGACCAAGCTCAACCGCGGCGGAACCGGCCTGGGCCTGTCGATCAGCTATGAGATCGTGCGCCGGCACGGGGGAGACCTGCGCGTGGTGAGCCAGCCGGGAGAGGGCGCGTGCTTCCTGATGGAGCTGCCCCGGTACCAGGCCTCTTCCCTGGCCAGCGCATGAACATCCTTGTCGTCGACGACGAAGAGGTCCTCCAGGACATCTTGTCCGTGCTCGTCCGCAAGGAGGGGCACACCCCACTGACCGCCACCACCGGCGAGGAGGGGCTCGCGATCGTCGACCGCGAGGAGGTGGACCTCGTGCTGCTTGACCTCATGCTCCCCGGCATGCACGGCATGGAGGTGCTGCGGGAGATCCGCCGCCGCGATCCGGACCTGGTGGTGGTGGTCATCACCGCCTTCTCGTCGATCGAGAGCGCCATCGAGGCGATGCGCGAGGGGGCCTTCCACTACATTCCCAAGCCGTTCAAGAACGAGGAAGTGCTGCTCACCGTCCGCAAGGGGCTGGAGCAGCGGCGCCTGACCTCGGAGAACCGGTCGCTCAAGGAGCAGCTCCGGCAGCGCTTCGCCTTCGACAACATCATCGGCAAGAGCAAGCCGATGCAGCAGGTCTACGAGCTGATCCAGCTCGCGGCGCCCTCCAAGAGCAACATCCTGGTGCTGGGCGAGAGCGGCACCGGCAAGGAGCTGGTGGCCAAGGCGATCCATCACCACTCGCGGCGGAGCGAGGGCCCCTTCGTCACCGTCAACTCGGGCTCGATGCCGGCCGACCTCCTCGAGAGCAACCTCTTCGGCCACATGCGCGGCGCCTTCACCGGCGCCATCGCCAGCAAGAAGGGGCTGTTCGAGATGGCCAACAACGGCTCGATCTTCTTCGACGAGATCGGCAACATCCCGCTCGACACCCAGGCGAAGCTGCTGCGGGTCATCCAGGAGCGGGAGTTCATGCGGGTCGGCGGGCTCGAGACGATCCGGGTGGACGTGCGGATCATCGCTGCCACCAACGCCGACCTCGACGGCGCCGTGCAGCAGGGAGCGTTCCGTGAGGACCTGTTCTACCGGCTCAACGTCATCACGGTGACCCTGCCGCCCCTGCGCAAGCGCACCGAGGACATCCCGCTCCTCGCCCAGAGCTTCCTCGCCCATTACGCGCGGGAGAACGAGAAGGCCATCCGCGCGATCTCCCCCGCCGCCATGGAGCTGCTGCTCGACTATCACTGGCCGGGGAACGTCCGCGAGCTCGAGAACGCCATCGAGCGGGCGGTGGTGCTGTCGACGGGGGAGGTCCTGACCGAGGAGCTCCTTCCCACCTCGGTCCGCCAGCGCGAGCCGGCGGGCGCGCCGCCCCCCGCGCTGCCGCCC
>DATFPH010000441.1:0-27014 GCA_035264905.1 Thermoanaerobaculia bacterium | reverse complement strand
CACCGTACTGGATCCGGCCCTCGTGCATCATCCGCACGAGCCCAACCTCGAGCGGACGTATCTCAATCCTCCGCAGATCGCGCTGCTCGGCGCGCTGGCCGACGGCTCCGCGCTCGCCCTCGACCCGGTCCCGCCTCTCTCCGCGGGTGCGCACGACCTGCTCGCCGCCTACCAGAGCCAGGCCGCGACTCTCCGCGCCCACCAGCGCGCCCTCTCCTGGCTCGACGAGCTCGACGCCATCGTCTCGGCCATCCTGGATTCGCGGAGCTGGAAGATCGGCCGCGCCATCACCGGCGCGATGGGATGGTTCCGTAGGCGGCCGCGGATCAGCGCTCCCGAGCGCCGCGACCGATTGATGGCCGAGCTCCGGCACTGGCGGCGAGGCGACGCGGGGGAGTGATCAGACGGGGCATCAGCTCTTCGGCGGACCCGAGGCTCCCCAATCAGATGAGATATCGCCGCAGAGAGCCCGATCCCAGGCTCTCCAGGCCAGAAGCAAAAGCCGCACCTTGGGATGACGCGATACATCGAGGGCCACTTTCAGCAGTGCACCGAGCACGCGTGCACGATCGGCAAACTGGGCGATCGAGAGAAACCAGGTGACCGGATCCCGGACCGCCCGTTGCACGAACACGGCTGGTTCCAGGTCCTCGGGGCAGATCGTCAGGTGGCGTCGGAGCCGGACCGCGAGTTCCTCGATCAACGGCTCGCTAGTCAAGGCCTCGCGAAGCGCCTGGCGAACCGGCCGGTAGAACTCCGGAGTCGTTCCACGCAGCAGCAGAACGCCAGCGGACTGCGACTCGTTGTCGAACAAGCCGTCCCGGATCCTCAAGCGAATCTTTCTTTGCAGCACCCGTAATTCGCGTAGCGCCCCGGACACGGAATCGAGCGGTTTCCCATGCAGGGAATCGATCTGGGCCTGGGCATATTGCAGCTGGTCCTTCTCCAGCAGGTCCGACGCATCCAGGACCCGTTCGATCGCCTGCCACGGCACATCCGCCACCCTGCGACTCCAGTCGGCCTGGAGCGTGACGATCGCGTCGAGTTGCGGTCTCCAATCGAACTTTGTGCCGAAGCGTCGGGCGCGTACGAGATACAGCCGTGTTTCCGAGCTCAGGGATCTGGTTCCGGTCAGAAAGCGATCGGGCACGATCGGGCGACTGGGTTGGAGTGCCTCAGCTACGCTGGCGAGGGCGCTCAACGCCACCACGCGATCGACGGTCTTGTTGCTCTCCAGGGTATCCCGGAGGAGGGAGCTGTGCGGAGGCGAAAGAGGTGCCGCCCGGGAGATAAGTGCCAGCCGCGTGATCCAGTACAAGCGCTTGATCATCTCCGGGGATGGCTGCTGATCCATCAGGGAAGACACGACCGCCCCGACGTCCACTGTCTCGTCGAGCCAGCTTGCCGTCTCCGTCACCGCCTGGATGACGAACGTCGGCGGTTGTCCCGGTTCTCCGAAGGGCCGGCGGCGCCAGAGATCCAGCGCGATGAGCGGATCTGTCTTCTCGACGAGCCGTTCGCCTTCTCCCTCTTGCTCACCGCTTCCGCTCATGTACCGGCGCCATGCGACGTCGGGCAGGGATTTCAGCGCGTCTTCGGGCCCGAGCCTGGCCGACAGGCGAGCGTGGACATAGGCGCGGACCGTCTCGGGAAAGTCTTCCATCCGGAGCCGCAGGGACTGTCCGATTTCCGAGAAGTCCTCCCCTTCGAAAGCGCTCAGCTCTTCCCGGCTCTGGACTCCCATGAGCTGGTGATAGATGCGGAGCGCGTGTTGCTCGACACCCGGCTGGAAGGCATGCCACGCGATGGCCGCCGCACGCACCGAGCGGATCAAGTCCGCACGGCGGGGATCCGAAACCATCAGCCGCAGCATCAGCCGCCGCACATCCGGCCGCTGCGTCAGCGTCTTGCCGTCCGGAGCAACGCGCACCAGCCAGGTCGCCCGCGAGAGCTCCCGAAAAATCTCCTGTGCCCGAGATACGGGCATGTCCGGCTCGCCGTGCGTCGGCCCCAAAACGTTTTGAATCAGTTGCGGTGTGAGCTCCGGAAGAAGGAGGCCGGGGTGCGCATAGCGCTGTGCGTCCTTGTTCTCGATGTGCTTCAGGAAGCGATCGTAGAGCAGTGCCTGGACAAATTGCGGAGGGAAATCTCCAGACCGCACCTGCTGGGTGACGGCTTCGATCTCACCGGGTCCGAGCTGCACGGTCAGATCGGCGGCGAGCCGCAGGACGAGCGGATTGCCTCCGAAGGCTTCGTAGATCTTTGCGGCAAGCAGTGCAGGCACTTTCCGGCTCTGCAGAAGCTCGTAGGCTCCCGGTCTCTCCAGCTCCTGCAGAGGAATCTCGAACGCGAGATCGCCCGGAAAGTACCGGAGCTCGCTCTCGGCGGGATCGGTCCGTCCCGCCACCACCAGGCGCACCTCCGGCGCGCCGCTGCTGTAGATCAGGTCGTTCAGCCAGTAGGACAGAGCCTGCACGTACTCGGGCCCCCCTGCCTCCACCTGCTCGAAGGTATCGAAGAGCAGGATCAGCGGGGTCTCGAGCCAGTCCAGGGAGCCCCCGAGAACGGATCTGGACGAAGAATCGAGCGCTTCCAAGGCAAAACCCTGCCGTGCGATATTGTCCACGTTGCCGAACGCCAGCTCATCTCCGATCTGCTCACGGATCCGTTCGCGAAGATCCTTGAGTGACCGGTCATTGTCCGGATCGGTGCTGCCCGCCTGGCGCAGGAGCTCCAGGTCGAGCGTGGAGGCGCGCGTCGGATCGAGGTCTCCCCGATCGAAATCGAAATGCACCAGCACGGTCCCTGGAACCTCGTGCAGAAACCGGAGGGCCACCGCCGCCATCAAGGTCGATTTGCCAATCCCGCCGCCGCCCCAAACATGAGCCCTTGACAGGTGCGCCCCTCCGCCTTGCGGCGGCGCGGTCAGGAAGTCGAAGAGCCGTGCGATGTCCGGTCCACGGCCGAAGACGCCGCCTCCTGTCTGCCTCTCGTAGTCCTCGTCGCGGGCCAGGCAGAGGAGGCGGCGGCGCACCTCGACCTCGTCGACAGCGAACGGAGCGTGATCGCCCGTCCAGGCGACCGCCGACAGGAGGGTGCGCGCGTGCTGCGAGGTCAGGCTCTCCAGGTCGACAGGAGGCCCGGCATACAGCTCGTACAGGACCGACGTCACCGGATCGCTCGACCCGGAGTGCGCTTTCTCGAGAGCGTCGGCGACCTCCCCGGGCGGGCGCGACCGGAGCACCCGCGAGCGGACCGCATCGCCGAGCAGCCAGAGGCTCCGCTCCGGGCCCGCACCGACATCGGAGTCCGCCGCGACGGCCTCGAGGGTCCGCATCTGCTCGACCGGATCCAGATCCGGCGGCAGCAGGGGCTTTGGATCGCATCTGCCCCGCAGCGCGAGCGCGAATCGCAACTCATCGTCCGCCTTCGCGCCAGCGCTGCGCGGCTGCAGCTCGGAGGTCCTGCGGAAGCGAGCCGGCGGCGCCGACAGAGCGGCCCTGAGGCGCTCTTTGTCAGGAGGAGGCCCGGTCTGCCCCAGTCGATCAGATGCCATGCTCTCGCCTCATGCTCCAAGAAAAAGGTTGCGGAGCTCCAAAACCATGCGGACCGCTTCCACCGAGCGCCCCTCCTTGGAGGACAACGGCTCCACCAATTCCCAATAGGGAAAGATCCGATCGTTGTAATCAGCCGCCTCGGCATCCGGCGCGACCGTTTTCAGGATACTCGTCAGGCAATCCATGATCTCGGCGAAGGAGATTTCGCTCAGCATGTCGCGCAGCACCTTCCTGCCTTGCGCCAGCTCGTTGAATCGGCTGCCACTCAAGCCGATCAGCACCACCCGCAGCCAATCCTGCTTCTCCGCCTCGATCAGCCACTGCGCCCATTGAGGCGTCATATCAGGTGTCAGATTGGACTCCTCGCCGAAGTCGATGGCGACCCAGAGCAGCTTCGAGGGGGGACCGCCAGACTCGGCGACCAGCTTGCGGAGATTGTCGAAAGTGTTAGGAAGGATATCCCGCCGCACGAGGCCGGCCACCGGCCGCGGCCCATCGCCGGCCGCAGGCGGCTGCGCCGGTGACGCCACCTGCGCCCCAATGGAGCTCATGACCTCGGCGATCGACGACACCCGGATATCCGCGGGCAGCAGCGTGACGAGCGTCTGCCGCGCGGCGCGCAGACGGGCACGCAGGATCGCGAGAGAGAACGATTTTCCCACTCCGCGCCCTCCCGAGATCATGGCAATCCGGCGCGGGCTCGCCGCCGCGAGCGACTCGCTGATCCACTCCTGAAACACCGTCCGGCCGAAGACCGGATGGAAGGTATCCCCCGTCTGCGCTCCGCCGGACGTTGCCAGATTGAATGGGGCCACCAGCTGCAGCCACTCCTGCCTCTCCGCCTCCGTCCTCGCCAGCAGCGTTTCACCGGCCGCGATCCAGTCGCGGCGCGCGTCGGCGTCCGACAGCCCCCAGAGAGGCGACGGCGCCGATGCGAGCAGATCGGCACCGTTCCGGATCAGGGAGGCGCGCACAGGCTGGAGGTGGATGGCCCGGTTGTAGGGCGGCACGTCCGAAACGGCACCTTCGTGAATCGCGATCGCAACCCCATTCCGGTTGAGGCACGGACTGCCCGACATGCCGGCGACCGGTGTTCGTGGCGTGGCGCACGCGAAACGTCGCGGCGTTGTAGGACAAGATTTGGTCGTCGTCGGAAAGGCAGTTATTGCCGCCTGGATAGCCGATGATGGTGAGGATCTCCGTCGTGTTCGGAGCCGGAGGATTCCGGATGTCCAGATATCCGAGGTCGAGCCCCACATGCCGGGCGAGCCGGATCAGGGCGAAATCGAGCCTCGACGGCGAGATACCGGGATCTTCGGCTTCCAGTTGGGGCGGAATCCCATGCCACAGGCTCATCGTCTCGAGCCAGTCCTTCTGTGCGCGAACCTTGACAGGCCATACGCCCGGCGATTCGAGCTGGTTGAAGAACTCGATGCTGATTCGGTCCGAGGAGTCCAGCTTCGCCTGACCGTTTTCAATCAATGGCGCGACGGCGTGAGCCGCGGTCAGGAGGAGATCAGGACCGACCAGGAAGCCCGTCGCGTAGCCTCTCCCTTGGGGTCCGTCCACCACGACCAGCGCTGTCGCCCGCGCGGCCCGCATCAGAGCTGGAAAAGTCTCGACACGCCGGAAACCAGCCCCTTTCAGCACCTGCTGCATGGTGCCCGCCGCCTGGGACGTGAGGGCGTCGGTGATCCTCTTCACCACCAGATTGCCGAACAGCGCCCCCTGCGAGCGTTCGAGCAACGCAGTCCACAGTGCGACAAAGAATTGATCCTGACGCGCCCGTTCGACCGCGGCGGGAATCGCCTGCAGCTCACCGCCGGCCGTGACCGCCAGGGTGGCGAACTGCGGTGATTGCCGGGAGACGGACCGGTGCTCGTCATAGGCGTTCATGAACGCCGGCAGGGGGATGAGCCCCTGGGTCACGAGGCCCGTCACCAGTGTGATCATCTCGGCATCTTGCATCGTCTGCGGCACGTTGCGACAACCCTAACGGGGATCCTGCACCGGGACGCCGAGCTCCTGGAGCCGATCGCGGAACTGCACGATGGCATGGGCGCAGTTGGTGTCCACGGACGCCCCGGCGAAATGCAGGCCGAAGCCCCCCTTGTCGCTGTCGAGCCAGGCGAGCACCGGCGATCCGGAGCTGCCGCCGAGGGTCGTCGCGTCATGGCCGAAGACCCACTGCTTCGGATCTCCATCCAGTGAGCCCAGCGCTCGGTGCGCCTGCCCGGGCGCCAGCCGCTTCACGCCGAACCGGCCACCGAACAGCGTCGTATTCACCCAGATCCAGTCGACTCCTTCGTGCACGCCGCTGGTGAACGGCGGTGGGCCGGGGAACCCGACGACGCAGAACGAGCTCAGATTGCCCTGGGGTCCCTCGGTGTCGGCGACGACTGGAATCGGCACCGGGAGAGTGGCGGATGGAGCGCCACTCTGATCCGTGGTCTTGATCTTCATCACCGCGAGATCGAGGCGAGAGAAGCCCGAGCCGTCGATCCCCGAAGGGATCGCCTTCTCGATCGGAAAACGGTTTTTGACGAGAGAGCCGGATTCGCCGGCGAAGTCGATGAAGGCCGCACCCGGGAGGACCTGATAGCTGCCGTCGTTGCCGCGCAGCATGGCGTTCGGCAGGCGGCTCCACATGGCCTCGAGCACGTGAAGGTTGGTCAGGACGAGGCCCTGGTCGGCATCCACCAGCCAGCCGGTTCCGAAGAAATTGTTGCTGGAAGGGTTAGCCGGCTCGATGCGCCCGACCGCGGCCACCCGCTCGCGGAGGGAATCCTTCACGGCCATCAGGGTGTCGTGCCAACCTCCTGCGAGAGGGTGCTTGGGATCGACCGTACCGCCGCGGACGAGCAGCGAGGGCCTCGTCCCGTCGGTCCGGATCACCGCCTCCAGGGCGAACGACTCGTTGCGGTTGAGAGGGGCTGCCGGATCGCGGTTGAGCTTCTGGACCGCCCGGTCCGCATGCGTCATGAAAATGTGCAGCGCCCGCTGGAAATCGTCGGGATTCTCGATCTCGGCCTCGGGGATCCGGTCCATGACGTCCTTCACGGACTGCAGTACTTCGTCCGGATGTGGCGGTTCCGCATCGAGCACCTCTTCGGACCGGATGGACTCGGCTTCGAGACCCTGGCTTCTCGCTTTCGCTCGGGCGGCCACGAGGCCACGAAGGTGAGACGAGGCTTGTTGCATGGGAGATCTCCTAATCCTAGCTGCGCTTCTAGACACCAAACCGCTGCCGCAAGGCCGGGCTCCGGAGAGCCTGCGCCAACTCGGGCGACAGAGAGGGAGGGGCGGCCACGGTCTCGGCCCGCAGTGCCTCCCCCCCTTCCGGAGCCGTCCGCTGGAGGCGTGCGCGAAGAAGAGCCGTCGCGATCTCGGGCCCGAACTGGTTCCAGTCCAGATCCTCCTGCAACGCATCGGCACCGACGGTTTCGAGGACAAAGGATTGCACCGCGATCTCCTCGCGGGCCACGGCATCATCGGGCTGCGGCGCCGACTCGAGATCCCGCCCGGCGTCGAAGTCCGCTGCGAGTAGCGCCCGCGCATCCACGATGCCGGCGCCCATGTTGAAGCTGTCCCACCCCTCGGGCCGCCGCGCCGTGGCTTTCAGGAGCCGCCGGAACATGTCCTGCAGTGTCTCGCGGCGCGCATGAGCGGCGGCGATCAGGTTTGCCCGGCCGTGGTGGGCGAGCCACAGCGCAGCCACTCCCGCGGTGAGGGCGACCGCGAAGCTCGTGCCCTGCCCCTGGCCGACTGAGGGCTCCTCGCCCCGCACGGTCCGCGCCCGGAACACGTTCTCGCCGGGAGCCGAGATCGACACGGCGGCACCGCGGCAGGTTCCGCGCCAGGGCTGGTCGTTCGAGTTCACCCCCGCCACGGCGATGCAATCGTCGTAGCGCGCCGGCCACACCACGGTCCGCACGCAGTTGCCCGCCGCCGCGAGAACGACCACATCCGACGCCACGGCCCGCCGCACCGCGCGATGGAGCGAGAACGACGGGATGCCGCCCAGGCTCATGGTGATCACGTGGGCCCCGTGATCGACCGCCCACTCGATCCCTTCGGCCACCGACACCTGGGAGATCCGGAGCACGCTCCGGATCGCGCGGATCGGCATGTGCACGGCCTTCGGAGCGCTGCCGGTGACCACCCTCGTCTCCGGCGAGATCACGACGCTGGCGGTCCCTGTCCCATGCCCGGGATTCTGGAGCGGCCCATCCTCCAGCGGATCCGTCGGGTCGCCGTCCCTGCCGAGGATGTCGCGCGGAGCCCTCTGCGCCACCCCGGTCAGTTCGGGATGATTGGTGATCCCCGTATCGGGCTGGGCGATGACGATGTTGGCGCCGCGATCCGGCCTCTGCCTCTGCTCCGAGAAGCTCCATGCCTCCGCGACCCTCATCGCATTCAGCGCCCAGCGCGGCCTTTCATTCAGCTCCGGCTGAGCAGGCGTAAAGCAACCGAGGCCACCGACGCTCTCTTCGATCGGATCTTTCGTTGCGCTCGACCGCGAGGGCTGCGGAAAGAAATCCGTCGGGAGGTCCGGCTCGGCCTGCTTCAGGTCGAAGGCATCAGCCAGTGCATACGCAGCCGCAAACGTCTGTCCGTCGTCGGTGCCGAACGTCCGATCGGGAAATTCGGCCACGAGAATCCTGTTCTCCAGGCTCGACAGCGGCCGGACGACGACGTTCGGGTCCATGAGCTTGAGCCTGTCCTCGATGTGCTGCCGCTTCGCGACAGGGTCATCCGTCTGCCGGAGCAGCAGTGCAAAGCGGGCCGGCACAAACGTGAAGTCCGCTCCAGGCCTCACTGTCGCGTTGGCAATCGCTGTATTCGCCTCGTCGATCGAAATCATGGCTCACAGCTCCTGTCGGTTGCGCCGCATGGGTCAGCGCGGTTCGCGGGCTTTCGATTGGCTGGACCCATAGTTTTTACAGTCGGTCTCAACAAAGGTCAAGGCTATGTAGCTATGACCATGGGCTTAGAAGGAGATCGTGCCTGCCCTACAAGCCAACCGTCTCTCTTGGACGGACCGCGCGGCGGATTTCCCGTTGGGGGCATGACCGAGGTTCCGGCGGCCGAGCGGCGCCCAGCGGGCGAACACGAAAGCGGCGGCACCGGCCAGGACCAGGTGGACGAGCTACATCTGCAGGAGAAGACGCGGCACAGTCAGCAGCATACAGATTGCGGCAAGGGGCCCGCGAAGGCGGATTGGTGATGGATGCGTCGGCGCATGTCGCGGGCGCGATTATGCTTCACGCCATGCGACTTCTGAAGCGCCTGCTCGGCCGGCGAGAGCGGCTCGACGAGAGCGAGATCGCCTACCTGATCTGCGTCGAAGCGAACCGGCTGGAGCCGCAGGCGCATCTCCTCTGCGAGAGCATCCGGAGGTTCGGCGGACGTTACCGGCAGGCTCCGATCCTCGCCGTCTCGCCGCGTCCCCATCTCGCGCTCGGCCCCGCGGCCCGGGCTCGTCTCGAAGGGCTCGGCGTGACGTACGTCGTGGAGCCGCTGAACGAGACCGGCAGCCCGTATGGCGCGATCAACCGCATCGTGGCCGGCGCCTGGGCGGAGACGTTTTCCCCGCGGCCCTACCTCGTCCTGCTCGATACGGACACCATCTTCGTCGACGAGCCAACCTTCGTGCGCGCGGATGCGGGCGTCCGGCCCGTGGACGTCAAAGGCTCGGCGTCGAGCGGAGCCGGCGATCCGCAGGACACCTATTGGACCCGCCTGTGCGGGATCGAGGGATCGACCCGTCGCGATTGCCCATGCTCTCCACGACGATCGACAACGTCCGGATCCGAGCCTCGTACAACGGCGGGTTCACCGCGGTCCGGCGGGATCTCGGCATCCTCCAGAGGGCGCGGGAGATTTTCTTCGCGTCTCTCGAGGAGAACCTGCGCCCCTGGGCCGGCAAGGAGCTCAACGTTTTTGCCTCCACAGGGTCCGTCGGGCAGGAGGCAAGCGAGTGGTGGGGGTCCAGCCAGGCCGCGTTGAGCGTCGCGATCTGGGCTACGACGTCCGACCTCCGGCAGGTGGTGACCCGGATCGGGTGCTCCTCAGACGTGCTCCAATGGATCGAGGACCGGCTTCCCTTCTTTGATCAGCCCTAGACGGAAAAGCCGGTGACCGCGCTGTCGCCTCAGAAGCAATAATCCATGCAGCGCTCGTTCGTGCAGCACGTCAGGCCCCAGCCGGCATCCCAGCACTCCGGAACGCACCCGGCCATACTGATTTCCTCGGCTGCGTAGTACACCAGAACCCCGGCCAGCATCATCAGCGCCAAGCGGACTCTCTTCTTCATATCGTCTCCTTTTAAAGGCTGCTCTTCAGCACGAGCATACTGTACCGCAAGAAGCCTGTTCCGCAGCGCCCTCTCCGCTGTCTCAGAGAGCGATGAGCACCTGTGCGATCCTCTCCGAGCCGATCCTCCTCCCGGACCCGCCAATCCGGGAAGCCGCGGCACGCCGCTCCAGCCGGGCGGGAGAATCGGTTATCCTTCAGTTCCGTCCGGTCTCTTCCAGGCGCAACCCATTGCCCTCCATGGATCTCGACCGTCTCAACGACGAGGAGCTGATCGAGCGGGCCCGCCAGGCGGCTCCGGGGGCCTCTGACGTCTACCTCTCCGCCCTCTACCAGCGCTATCAGCCCAAGGTCGCGGCCTGGTGCCTGCGGATCTGCCACGACCGCGAGGAGGCGGCCGACGTGGCCCAGGAGGTGTTCCTCCGGGTGCACGAGCGTCTCGGCTCCTTCCGCGGCGACAGCCGCTTCTCCACCTGGCTCTACACGGTGACCCGGAGCGTCGCGATCAACCGCGGCGTGGCCGCAAGGCGGCGGCAGACCGAGGCGCTGGACGACGAGAGCATCCCCGAGCCGGTCGAGCCGTCCCTCGGGCCGGAGCGCGAGATGGAGCGGGGAGAGATCCTGGCGGCGTTCCGGGAGGCCATGGAACGCGACCTGGAGCCTCTGGAGGCCAAGGTCCTCCACCTTCATTTCGTCGACGGGATGTCGCTCGCGGCGATCACCGATCTTCTCGGGCTCGACAACAAGTCGGGCGCCAAGTCCTACATCGTGAGCGGCGGACGCAAGCTCAAGCGGCGCTTCGGAAAGTGGCTCGCGCGCCAGTCCGCCGGAGGAACGTTCCAATGAGCGACGGATCGCACCTGACCCTGGACGCCTGGCTGCGCGCCGCGTACGACTCTGAGGAGGCGGGTTGCCCGCCCCCGGAAGCGTTCCTGGAGGCGGAGATGGAGGGTCTCTCCCCCGAAGAGCGGCGGACGCTCGAAGCGCACGCCGGCCGCTGCCCGGCCTGCGCGGCCGAGCGGGATCTGGCCCGGCTTTTCGACATGGCTCCCGAGGACGCGGGCGTCCGGCCCGAGGATCTGGACTTCGTGGTCTCCCGCCTCGAAGAGGCCTCGCCGGTCCGCTCCGGCCTCTCCAAGGCACCCAGCGCGCCGAACGTGGTGCCCTTTCCTGGACCACGCCGCGCCGAGGCTCCCCGCTCCCGGTCCCACGGACTGCTCCGCTTCGCGGCAGCCGCCATGCTGGTGATCGGCGCCGGGCTCGGCTACCAGGCCTTCCAGTCCCCCGGGCCGGATCTCCCTGCGCCCGAGGTGGGCGGGGTGGTCCGCGGCGGCGAGGTGGAAGCGGTGGCGCCGGCCGGTGACGTCGCGGAAATTCCAACGGAGCTTCGCTGGGTTGTGGTCGATGGTGCCGCTTCGTATCGGGTGCGGGTGACCGCCGTGGACGGCTCGGTCCTCTGGGACACCACGGTGCCAGCCCCTCCGGCTCGCGTGCCGGCGGAGGTCGCCGGCCGACTTCACCGGGCGGTCCTGTACACCTGGACGGTCGAGGCGCTGGACCCGAGCGGCGCGCGCCTCGCCTCCTCCGAGCCGGTCCGTTTCAAGGTCAGGCTGTAGCAGCAAGGGGTTTCACCATGCTTCCGACATCTCGCACGTCCTTCCGTTTCGCGTCCGTCCTCCTTCTGGCCTTGGCTCTCCTGCTCACAGGTCTCCCGACCGCATCCGCCGAAAGCGGCAATGGCGGAGGCGGAGGAGACGACGACGGAGGAGGCGGCGGCCACGAGGTGCTGAAGCTCCGGGCGAATGACGCGGTCGGCAAGCCGGGCGGCATCGTGGCGATCGTGCTCCGCACCTACGCGGCGCGGCCCATCCGGCAGGGACAGATCTCGGTCCGCGTCGGCAAAGGCCGGCCGGCGGCCATCGCGAACGCACCGAACGTCCTGACCGGACCGACGGTCGAGGCCTTGACCCAGCCCCTCCAGCCGCTCACCTTCCTGAGCGCGGTGGTCTACAGCACGCGCGGCGACTCGGCGACCCAGGCGAACCCGGTGGGGGCGGCGGGCAGCCAGGCGGTCAACGTCCAGTTCTCCTCTCCCTCGGCGACCGTCAACGCCTCGGACGGACCGCTCGCGGTCCTCCGCTTCCGGCTCCATCCCGCGGTGACCCCGGGGCAGGAATTCACGATCGAGGTCGACCCCGCCCTGACCTCCCTGGTGGACAGCGGCGGGCAGGCGATCCAGATCGAGCCGATCAACGCCGTCCTCACCGTCCGCGCACCGTCCGCGCCCTTCGCCGTCGAGTCCGAGGGGGACGACCTCGAGCCGGGAGAAACGGCGGAGCTGGGCCTCCAGACTTTCGAGCCGTTCCGGGTCTCCAGCGGGAAAGTCACCCTGCGCTACAACCCCGCCATCGCCGCCGGACCGCCGGTCGTCCGCATGGACCCGCGCTACGGCAAGGCCACCTTCACCGTGACCCGCCCCCGGCGCGGCGTCCTGGTGGTCGACTTCCAGTCCCCGGACAAGACGCTCAACAACGTGCCGGGAACGATCGTCGCCGTGAGCCTGCCGACGCGGGCCTCCACCGCGATCGGAACCGAGTCGCCGGTGACGCTCGATGCGGCCGGGACCTGGCTCAAGAATCCCAAAGGGCAGAAGTACAAGCTGACGATCGAGAACGGGAGCCTGGTCTTCGAGTGAGGGTACGGCAGAAGCCGCGGGGTCCAGGGCTCTCAGGCTGCCGAGGTCGGACGCTGTATCGTCGACTGATGCAGCGCGAAGAGCTCGTCCAGGCTCCGGGCGAGGGGTGCCGAAGCGGTCGCGTCCCCCGACATCTCCGTGCGGAACTCCAGAGGGGGCTGCGGTTGCCGTTTCCGCCCCCTCGCGGCACTGTCGACCGCCTTTTGCAGAGGGGGCGGAACTTTGCCTGCCGCAGCCTCGATGGCGATCCGGTCGATGGGCACGAACATCTCGAAGGTGCCGAACGGCGAGGGCCAGAACTTCCTGAGCCTCTCCGCGACGTCCAGGCTCAGCGTGATCGCCGCTCCGTGGGAGGATGTCTTCCAGCCTTCGATGCCCGAGCCCCTTGGCTTCCTGAGGATCAGCAGCGATGCACGCGGCTCCCCTGCCGGCCTGCGCCAGAGAGCCCAGTCTTTCAGTCGGGATAGCTCCTGCCGGAAGGGGCGTGTGGAGTAGGAGACCTTCCCCGAGAGGAGGAGGTCGACCAGCGATTGCCAGACGGGCGCCGGGAACCCGAGGGCCACCAGCGCAGGGCAGAGCAGCCAGGTGGGGGCAAAGAGCCGGTCGGCCTCCATGTCCGTATCGGTCAAGGCCCGGAACAGCGCCTCGCTCCACGCAGCGATGCCCATCTCTCCCAGGTTCGGCGGGAGCAGGTTTGCCGGGCTCACATCTAGGACCGTGCAGACGAGGTCGTCGAGGCTGGGAGAGAGCACCAAGCCGGGAGAGGGGGCACCGGGCTCCGGCAGGCTCTTCTGGAGACGCTCGAACCAACCATCCCAGGCGGAGTTTCTCCGCTCGGGAAAGGATTTAAGCTCGCCGAAGTCCACGCGCTGCACCGAGCTCAGCATTCCCTGGACGGTTTTATTCCATGAGTCGACGCTCTTCTTGTCGCTCAGCGGCGGGATCTTCGGCTCGTCAGCCGGCAGGGGGAGCTCGGTCCGCAACGTTGCGCTCAGCTCCTCCAGGTCTCTGATGACTTCCCGCTCCGCTTTGTCCGGAAACCGGAATGCTCTGGAGATCGCCAGCAGGCCCAGCAACAGGCTCTCGGCGCGGTATTCCCGTCCACAGGCGTTACCGAGCACCGCGCCGGCGAACAACGCGCGGGCAATCAGGCCTCCGGTGCGGCGCAGCATTTCGGCGTACGCGGCCACGCAGTCGACTTCCTGGAGAAAGTCGGCAAACGGCTTGTTTTCCTGCGCAGCCCTCCTCAGCTGGAGGATCGCGCGTTCGGTCTCGGGCCAAGCTGGCTTCGTGCTGAGGATCCGGAGATGACTAGAGAGGGTGGAGAGATCGATTCGCGGTCTCCCTGCGCGCGACGGCTCTCCTCCGCCGAAGCCCTGGAGGACCAGCGAAAACGTTTCGATCAACTCGATGTCCCTGACGACGCCGGGATGCGGCGCAGCCAGGCGCGCCTTCGCCACGAGAGGGGTCTGGCGTGAGAGACCCGTCGCGTCGACGCACCACCTGAAGCTCCAGCCCTCGACCTGCTCCAGCAGGGGGCTCGGGTTCTTGTCCAGCTCCAGGGCATCGTCGATGGCTCCCTTGATCGCATCTTCCCCATTGCGTTGGCGCGATTCTTTCCAGGCTTCGAAGGCAGTGGCGTACTTTCCCTTCAAATCTGAGAGGCGCTCGGCGAGGATGCGCACGTTCTTGTAGAGAAAGCCCACGGTGTCTCTCGGCAGCTCGAAAGGCGTGTCCTTGGCTCCTGCCCCGACCTCTTTTCCCATGCGGCCCACGAGGTATTCTTTGAATGCCTGCAGGCCTTTCCCGTCGCTGAGGTCCGGATCCTCCTGCTTCTGCCATTTCCGGGACAGGTAGTACAGCGCATCGTGGGCGAGCCGCCGCGAGGTTGGATGGCACGCCAGCTCCTCTTTCACAGCCGGATCATCCAAGACGATCTCGATGGCGATCTGGAGGACCAGGTCCACCCGGAAGGCGGGTGCGGTCCGCACCCGGCCCGGGGGAAGCGAGATGAATCCGTCGGCACCTCGCAGGAGTGCCAGCTCGCGCTGCAGGTCGATCGCATGCATCTTGGAACGGTGGAGCAGAACATAAGGCAGCAGCGGGTAGTCCGCGGCATATTCCGCGACTCGTCCTTGCGCTTGGGCCGTGATGATCTGCTGCTCGATCGCTGTGGAATCCGTTGTGGCCGCGGGGGAATCCGCCGCGGCCTCCGGCTGTGGCTCGGACTCCGCCTCCGGGCATTCCAGCACCCGTTTCAGGTAGTCGTGCAGATCGCGGGAGGAGAACAGCACGTAGAGCTGATGGGTGAAGTACGTGTAGTCGACCGGGTAGGCCGCGGCATCGCCAAGCTGCTTCCAGGCCTCGAAGTAGATGCGGTCGGTGAGGAAGCAGAAGAATGCATTTTCGGCGACGAACTTCTTCAGATGTTGCACCAGGTCGGCCATGCGGGTCCTGAGGGTGTCGACCTTGTCCAACTCATCCACCATGAAGACGGGCGCGAGGCCGGCCTCGCGAAGGCGCTCGATCAAGCACGGCAGGACCCGGTCGAGCGTCGCCACGGAGGTGTCGAACAGGAAGGTGGCCTCGCGCGAGGTGGAGCGGTCGCGGGTGCGGAAAGCGGAATGCTTGAAGACGGCCGAGGCTCCGAGGGCTGAGGCGATCCCGGCCGCGGTGGCGACCAGACCCTCGGGCTGCGCGGCGAAGACTCCGACCCCCGCGAGACCGCCGATCAGCAGGGAGGCCACCGGGGCGAACAGCTCTTTGCCCGAGTTGCCCAGGGCCACGGAGACCTGGCTCTTGTCGTCGCCCTTCTGAACGTCCTTCCGGGTGTAGGTGCCCGCGATCCGGCGATACGCCTCGCTGGCACTCGCCAGGGCCACCAGCTCCCGGAATCCCTGGTCCGGGGCCCTCCGGAGCCCGGGCTGGAACAGGACTCCCTGCTCCATGGCGCCAGCCTGCCGCCAGAAATCTCTGAGCCGCGCGGCGTCCGGACACTCGTAGAGCTCGACCTCGAGCTGGGCGGCCAGCTCGAGCCGCTCCCGGCGCACCAGCATCTTGAGCGGCGCTTCGCGAATCCGCTCCCGAAACCGGGCCGAGGTCTCCTTCGCCAGGGCCTGGTAGATCCCGAGCGTAATCTGTTCCAGGGCGATCTGGGTCTCGCTCTTGGGCTTCTCGGTCTCGGCCGTGTCGCCGCCGGGCTCCTTCATGGTTTCGGCCGTCGTTCCGCGCGCCGGCTTCGCGGGTCTGGCCGGGAGCAGGTTGGGGCCATGCAGCGGCACGAGGAGCGGGCGCAGGGAGTCCCGCTGATGGCGGCTCTCGTCCCAGACCCGCAGGAACGCCTGATGGACCATGGTGGTCTTCCCGGCGCCGCGATGACCGGAGATGAGAAACGACCGGCCGTTGATCCAGCTCTGGCAGTAGAGCCTGAGCTCCTGGGCGAGCAGGAGCGAGGCCGTCGATTCCGCAAGGATGGACTCCTGGTACCGCGAGACGTCGCTCAGGGGCTCGGGGCTGTCGAAGATGCGGATCGTCACGAGCCAGACCTCGCTTCAGTCCTCTGGCGTGCCGGACGTGGTCGAAGCAGGACTCGCGGCCGGATCTGGCGCACCCCCTACCGGCGAGGTGCCCGTGGCGGCCTCGTCCTGCTTCGCAGTGTCTTTCTTTTCCGCCTTTTCTGCCTTCGGCACCGGCGCGATGAGCATCGCCGCCATGCTGCTGAGGACCAGAGTGACGATCAGGAGCGCCGCCGATGGAGAGAGCCGCCAGCCCCCCAGGCCGCCGCCAAAACCGCCCCAGTGGCTCTCGATCTGGGGGCCATCACCCCGCAGGAGCTGCGCCAGGAAAAGGAGGAACGACAGGGTGGCACCGGCGCCGAATGCCCAGGAGGCGGCCTTCCGCGCCTGGCCCGGCTCCGGCTCCTGAGGTGAAGTAACGCTCCCGTCGGAGCTCCCCGGATTTCCGGTTCCACCTGGATTTCCGGTTCCACCATCCTGGCCCAGCACCGGAGGGACTGCCAGAAGCCACGATACGAGGAGAATCGCGACCGGCACCGCGAGCAGCCGCAGAGACCTCGGGACTTTCGCCATTTCGTCTCCTTCATCATCAAGGACGGACGTCCTCGAAGCTTTTCCTGGTTTCCAGGTATCTTAGCAGAAGGTGTGATCGTCTGAGCAGGTGGGCGGGCGCCCCAATTTCGGCCCGGCCTTTCCGGATGCGCCCTACTCCGCCCCCGCCGTCAGGGCCCGCTCGAGCCGGGCCAGCTCTTCGTTGAGCTCCTGGTGGGCTCGATCGGTGCCGGCGCCGAAGTCGCCCGCCCGTCCGAGCTGCTCGAGCTGTGCCGCGAGCTCCAGCGTGCGGTGGGCCGCGAAATAGGCGGCGGAGCCGCGCAGGGTGTGCGCCGCCGCTTGCAGCGCGGTGCCGTCGCGCCGCGTGATGGCGTCACCGATCTCGCCGCGGAGCCGCACAGCGTCGGCGACGAACAGGCTTCCCAGCTCCCTGAGGTGGATGCCTTTGCCGTCCGTCCTGGCGCCGAGGCGCGGTCCTGCCGCCGGTTGTGCCGCCAGGCGTTCCGCGAGCTCGATCAGCTCCTCGGAACGGATCGGCTTGGCGAGATAGCCGTCCATCCCCGCCGCGAGGCAGCGCTCGCGGTCCCCCCGCAGGGCATGGGCCGTCAGGGCGATGATCGGGATGTGAGCGCCCGTCGAGGCTTCCCGGGAGCGGATCGCGGCCGTCGCCTGGAAGCCGTCCATCTCCGGCATCTGGACGTCCATGAGCACGAGATCGAAGGCTTCCCGCTCCCAGGCGGAGAGCGCCTCGCGGCCGTTGGCGGTCAGCAGCGACGTATGCCCCCGGTGCGCGAGGATCGACTGCACCACGCGCTGGTTGACCGGATTGTCCTCGGCGACCAGGACGCGCAGAGGACGCGCATCGTGATCCAGAGCGGCCGGGACGGCGACGGGGCGGGTGTGAGAGCCGGCCATCCCCAGCGCCGTGATGATGGCCTCCAGCAGCTCCGATTCCTTGATCGGCTTGACCAGGCAGAGGGCGATCCCCAGCTCCTTGCACCGCTCGGCGGCGAGCGGCCGATCGGCCGACGAGAGCATCAGGATGATCGCTCCCGCCAGCTCCGGGGCGCGCCGGAGCTGCTCGGCGACCATCACGCCGTCCAGGCCGGGCATCATGTAGTCGAGCACCACCAGAGGGTGGGGCTCACCCTCGGCCGCCGCGCGCCGCAGCTCGGCGAGCGCCTCGTCTCCGCTCGCGGCCAGGGTCGGCCGCAGACCCCAACTCGCCAGCAGCTCCTCGAGGATGCTCCGGTTCACGGTGTTGTCGTCCACCACCAGGACGGAGAGGCCCGCGAGGTCGGGGACTTTGGGTGGCGGCAGGACCGCTTCCGCGGAGAGCGGCAGGCGGACGGTAAAGTGGAACGTGCTGCCCCGGCCGACCTCGCTCTCGACCCAGATCCTCCCGGCCATCAGCTCCACCAGCCGGGCGGCGATCGCCAGCCCCAGGCCGGTGCCGCCGAACCGGCGCGTCGTCGAGGTATCGGCCTGGGAGAAGGCCGCGAAGATCGTCCCCAGCTTCTCGGCGGGGATTCCGATCCCGGTGTCCGTCACGGCGAAGTGCAGGATCTCTTCGTCTCCGTTCCCGTCAGCGGTGTCCCCGGTCTCCGGTACCACCCGTACCACGATCTCCCCGCTCCCGGTGAACTTGATGGCGTTGCCGACGAGGTTGACGAGGACCTGGCGCAGGCGTCCGGGATCGCCCAGCCAGACGTCGGGCACACCGGGCGCGACGTGATGGGCCAGCTCGAGCCCCTTCTCATGCCCCAGGGGACCGAGCGCCTTCATGACGTCGCCCACCATCTCCCGCAGGCTGAAGGCGACGCGCTCGAGCTCGAGCCGGTCGGCCTCGATGCGCGAGAAGTCGAGGATGTCGTTCAGCACCCGCAGCAGCGTCTCCGCCGAGGCGCGGGCGATGCCTGCCAGGTCGCGCTGGCGGTCGCTCAAGTCGGTCCTCAGGAGGATGTCCAGCATGCCGATGACGCCGTTCATCGGGGTGCGGATCTCGTGGCTCATGCGGGCCAGGAAGTCGCTCTTGTCACGGCTCGCCGCCTCCGCGGCCTCCTTGGCGATCTGCAGCTCCTCCGCGATGCGCCGGCGCTCGGCCTCGGCTTTCTTGTGCTCCGTGATGTCGCGCAGGACCACGATGCCGCCGAGGAGGGCGCCCTCCGCGTCGCGCAGGGGTGCGCCGGTCAAGCTGACAAAGACCCCCTCGGGAACCCGCGGGTTGCGCAGGAACTGCTCGACCCCGCTCGACGCCTCCCCGAGCGCCGCCCGGACGAGCGGCAGCTGGCTGGCGGGAAACGGAGTGACGGTGTCCGGCAGGAAGGCGCCGTAGGTCGCCGGCCACTGGCCCATGCCGCCCGTCGTGGCGCCGACGCCGGTGATGCTCTCGGCGACGCGGTTGAAGACCAGGAACTTTCCCGCCGTGTCGCAGACCACCAGCCCCTCCCCCATGCTGTCGAGGACCGCCTCGAGGAGCGCGGTCTGCCGCCGCAGCTCCTCTTCGGTCTTCCGGCGCTCGGCGATCTCGCGCGCCAGCTCGTCGGTGCGCGCCGCGACCAGACGGGCCGTCCGGCGCAGAATGGCCTCCACAGCGGCGCCGGCGGCGAGGGTGAGCAGGAGCCCCGCCGCCAGGACCCACCACGAGAGCCAGGCCGATCGCGCGGTCAGATAGGCACGGGCGAGGAAGAAGAGGAGCAGAGACAGGCCGATGCCGCCGAGCAGCAGGGGAAGTGTCGGCAGGTGCTCGCGAAGGCGAGTCCTCTGGCGCTGGATTTCGCTGGTTCCGGCCATCGGGGTCCTGTTCAGGCTGGGATGATTGTACACCGGCATCGGTGGAGCGGAGGGCGCGGAGCCCGGGCCGGGGGCGGAATTGAGGCGTGGAAGATGGGGATCGAGGCGTGGGAGGCGGGGATCGAGGCGTGGAACTAGTTCGCTGTCAAGCCAGAAGTGGTAGATGGTGCCTCCGAGACCTCACCCCCCGACCCCCTCTCCCATCGCCCCCCCTTCCCCCGGGAGAGGGGGCGCCACCGCCCGGAAAAGGCTGAACCTGAACATGCCACGAGGGTTCGTAGGGTTCCCCCTCTCCCGGTCGGTGGGGGGGCGATGGGAGAGGGGGCCAGGGGGTGAGGTTACGGAGCTGGCTCTACCACTCAGTCCTGGATTGACGCTCTACTAGTTCGCCTCGCAGCTCCCTTCCGCATGCGCGTCCGCCATGAGCTTCTTCAGAGCCTGTGCGCCGAGAGTGGCTCGCAGCCGCGCACAGGCCTGGTCGGCCAAGTCGTCCGTGCGGATCGGCCAGACCGCCAGCGTGCCGTCCTCACCCGCGCTGACGAGCCAGCGCGGTGCGCGGGTGGGAACCAGGCGGATACCGGTGATCTCGCCGCCCTGATCGAAGCCGGCGATCTCGCGGCTCGCCGCCACGTCGCTCAGCGTCGCCACGGATCCCGAGACGCGGACGTTCCACAGGCCGTCGGCGCTCTCCCGCTCGTCGGGCTCGTTCAGCTCCAGGGCCGGCCACGAAGAGGCTGCCTCCTGGACCGACGCCGTGTCGCCCCCGGCGAGCGCGCGCTGCCTGCGCGCGGCCTCGTCTCGCATGAATTGCTCTGAGATGTTGCTGCCGCCGCCGGATGTGTACTCCCATCCGGTTTCGTTTCCGCTCGCGAGATCGAAGACCCGCGCCAGGTACACACCCTTGTCGTGACCCGCGCTCCAATGGGTGGTGGTGGCGAGCCGGCGTCCATCCGGACTGACTTTCACGGCCTCGACCCTCCCGTCGTGCTCGAAGCGCCGCCGCTCGCGCCAGTCGCCGGGCTGCCACACCGCAACGGTGGTGCCGGTCACGGCGGCCAGCCAGCGCCCCCCCGTGTCGAAGGCGGCCCCCGCGACGTCCTGCTCATATGTCTTGGACGCGACCTCGCGCCAGCTGCCGGCGTCGAAGACGCGCAGCGAGGTGCCCTGTGTGGCAACAAGCCACCGCCCGTCCGGGCTCGCAATGACCTTGTTCACGGGCGCCGCCGGCGCCGGAAGGCGCAGCCGTCTGCGCTCCTTCCAGGTATTGAGATCGACGACGGCGATCTCACCGTTGTCCATCCCCGCCGCGAGCCAGCCCCGCTGCTCGGCGGTGGTCATGGATCGGACGGGCGAACCGAGGCGGACGCGCACGGCGTCGGGCCCGGCGTCCAGCGGCCAGGCCGCGAGCGTGCCGTCGTCCTGCTCGTTGAAGAGCCGTTGCGCGTCGGGACTGATGGCGGCGGCCGCCGAGGACACCGGCACGCGCAGGACCTCGTCGTCCAGCTTCTCGCCGCAGAGCAGATGAATGGCATCAGGTGCAGCGGCCGCGAAACACGATCGGTCATGCCAGGAGACCGGCAGAACCGTGTGCGCGTCGATCGGCCTCGACGCAGCGGCCTCGAGTCGAACGACGCCTCCGTCGCCCGGCTCGATCCTCCACTCTTGCAGCTTCCGGCCTGCCGCGATGAGACCCTCGCCGTCCGGCTGAAATGCGATCGACCAGACGAGGTCGGTGCTCACCTGCGAGGCGGGCTCCTCGTAGTGCCCGACTCGCCAGAGCTGCAGACCGGAGCCCGCTCCAGTCGCGAGCCATTCTCCTTGCGGGCTGAAGGCCACGGAGAGCACGCCGCTGCTCGACCCGGAATCGATCGTCGCCGCCGTGCGCCAGGTGGCGACGTCGTACACGAGGACGTCGCTGGAGTGATAGCTAGACATTGCCAGGCGCTGGCCGTCCGGTGAGAACGAGGCAGACCAGACCATGTCGCCGTGCCTGGCCTCAGCACGCGGCAAGCGGGCCAGCAGCTTTCCGCTCGCGGCGCCGAAGACACACGCCTGGTGTGCGCAGCCCAGCACGAGGAACGCACCGTCCGGGCTGAACGCGAGCACTGTTCTGTCAGCACGGCGCTGCTGGACCTCGAACGAGCGGACCGGCTGTCCCGTGCGCGCATCCAGGAGCTGCACGGGGCCCCTCGGTCCGATCACGGCAATCCGCGCCCCATCCGGGCTGACAGCCAGCGCTCTTTGGCGGCGCCCGTTCGGGACGAACCCGGGCAGCCCGACGGATTTCCGCCAGAGGGGTGGCCGGGGAAGCAACCCGAGGAATCGCGTCAGCGAGATCTGGCCATCGACCGTCCGCGCGAAGCGCACAGACGCGGCAGACAGCAGCGTCGCCTTGGCGAGCGCATCCCCCGAATCGGCGAAGACGAGCCGCGCTTCCGTCTCGAGCCGGCGCGCCTCGGAGCTGTCCTGCTGTCGCAGCGCCCAGAAGGTCAACCCGGCGAGCACGAGCGCGACCGTGCTGGTGATGGCCGCGATGTTGCGGCGCCTCCGCACCGCGCGCCGGCGTTCGCGCTGCTCGATTTTCGCGCGGTCGACCCCATAGTCCGCATAGACGTCGGCAAGCGTCTTGAACCACGCCGGCGCGAACCTTCCCTTGCGAATCTTGTCGCCTTTGGTGTCGAAGCCGCGGAAGTCCGCCGCGAGCGGCATGGGCAGCAGTCGCACGAGCTGCTCCGGAAACGCTCTGCGGCCGTCATCCTCGCCCTTGGCTTCGTTGTTGGGGAGGCCGTCCAGCAGAATAGGGACGATGTGCTCCTTGCCTCTGTGCTCGGCGAAACGACTGATCTCGTCGGCCACGTAGCCGCTCGACGCCGAATTCGGCGAGCAGATGACGATCAGCTTGGCGGAGTCTTTGAGGTTCCGATCGAGAGATTCGTGATATTCGCCGCCGGTAAAATCCGCTTCGTCACGGAAGATGCGCAGGTAGCGTTGAGGCACGTCGAGGTCCCTCGGCGGGCGATAGCTGCCCAGCTCCTGCTCGAGGCGGCGTGAAAACTCGCGATCTTTGCGGGAGTAGCTGATGAACGCGTCGTAGCGGAATTCACGCGGCCCGGCTGCACTGGAATCCATCGGGCTCCTACCTCCAAGCATTCCAAAAGATGCGTGTGTGTGCGCCGGCGCCCGGCAGCCGCGCCGTCCCGGTGAGCAATAGGGCGTTCCGCAGGCTCGTTCCGTTACCTGGCTCGACGCCGGTTGCGCGATCAGGTCTCAAAAAAAAAGTCCCGGCGGTGCGAGCCGCCGGGATTTGATGGACGAGAGAGAGAGAGAGAGGCGGGGCTGGTCTCTCAAAGAACCGTGGAGTCGTACAGCTGGCCGCTGTCCACCGGCGGGGTGCCTCTCTGGTCGTGCGGCACGCCGACGAACACCGTTCCGGAGCAGCGGCCGCCCCGGTTGTCCTGCGCGCTGAAGCGGATCGCGTAGACGCGGCCGTCGCCGAGACCGCTGCGCTCCGACCGCACCTGCGCCGTCGAAGTGCCGACTCCGGCGCCGTCCGGACCCGTGTTGCCGTCGCCCTTCTCGTTCACCAGCTCGTCCTGGGTGATGCCGTCGATCTGCACCGTCACCGGATCGCCGTCCGGATCGGTGACGCCGAGAATGTTGATGTCCACCATCTTGTGGTTGGGCGGCCAGAGCGAGGCGAGGCTCGGCTTCGCATTGCACTTGGGCGGATCGTTGACGTCGGTGCCGCGGTAGTGGCTGGAATCGCTGGCGCTGGCGCTGCCGCCGCAGAGGGTGTCGGCCGTGCCGGTCGCGGTGCCGACGTTGCTGTACTGGCCCTCGACGGCCGTGCCGCCGGCGGAGCAGGTCATCGACTCGCCGGCCTGCAAGGTGGCCTTCGGGCAGCTCACGTTGGCCAGGTGGTCGTCGGTGACGCGGACCTCCCGAAGGGCCACGTTGCCGCTGTTGGTCACGCTGTAGGTCCACTGCACCGGATTGCCCACCGGGATCTCGGGACCGGTCCCCGTGTCGGCGTCCTGGCCGTTGGTGTAGGTCTCGATCTGGAGCGCCGGGCTGGTCTGGCCGAAGTACCAGCTCTGGTCGCTGTGGCTGGCCGCCGCTTTGGTGCCGGAGGAGACGGCGGTGACCGTGCCTGTGTTGCTGTACTGGCAGGCCTTGGCCACGCCGCTCTTCGAGCAGGTCATCGACTCGCCGGGCTGGAGGGAGGTCTTCGGGCAAGCCACCAGGCCCTCCTTGTCGTCCGCGACCCGGACGTCGTCGAGCTTCACCTTGCCGGTGTTGTTCACGATGTAGTCCCAGCGGACCGGGCTGCCGGCCGTGATGCTCTTGCCCGGGGCCGAGCCGCAGTCGTCATTGTTGGTCAGCTTCCTGATCGAGACGCTGGGAGGCTCGTCCCCGCCGCCGAAGTAGTAGCCGGGATCCTCGTCGCGCACCTCGCTGCAGGACGACTGGCCCGTGACCGATCCGACGTACTTGTTCTGCCCCTGGGCGGCGGTGCCGCTGGCGGTGCAGGTCATCGACTCACCGGGCCGCAGGGAGGTCTTCGGGCAGCTCACCGCCGTGCCGTGGTCGTCGCCGGCCTTGATGCCGTTGAGCGCCACGTCTCCCTTGTTGGTGACGAGATAGGTCCAGTTGATCTTGGAGCCGGCGTTCACGGCCGGACCCTTCGGCGTGTCAGCGTCCTCGCCGTTGACGAGCAGCTCGACGTCGATCGCCGCGTTCTGATCGCCGAAGTAGTGGCTCGGGTCGTCCGCCGAGACGAGATCGTCGTCGGGCGTCCTGGCCGTCGCCGTGCCGATGTTCTGGTACTGGCAGGCCTCGGCGATGCCGCGGCCGGTGCAGGTCATCCGCTCGCCCGGGCCGAGCTTGGTCTTCGGGCAGCTCACGTTGACGCCCTTGTCGTCGCTGACCTCCACCTGGGTCAGGTCGACGCCGCCGGTGTTCTCCACGACGTACTCCCAAAGGACCGGCTGGCCGACCTTGATGGAGGGGCCGGGCGCGGTGTCGGCGTCCTCGCCGTTGGTCAGCTTCTCGATGTGGAGGCCCGGATCGACCGGATCGTAGATGACCGGGAGGCAGTAGGACATCAGGCTGACGCCGAAGCGGTTCTTGGAGCTGTAATGGACCGCCACGACGGACGTCGCCTCGGTCTGCAGGTCGATCGATCCGGACGGCTGGGCGAGCCCGAGGTCGGCGACAGAGACGACCTGGACAGGCAGGAGGTGGAGCCGGTTGCCGCCGAGCGGCTGGCCCGCATCGTCATAGGCCAGCGTATCGGCCTGGACGTAGCCGGCCGGCGAGGAGCTCGAGGAGGGCTTGCCCGCCAGGTCGGACCAGACGACCACCTGGGTACCGCCGTCGAAAGTCCCGCCGGTGAGGAAACGGAGCGCGTGGCGCTTGCAGCCGCCGATGCAGCCGGTGCCGGAGTCGAGGTTGATCAGCGTGTCGCCCTCGCCCGAGCCCTGGTCGCCGTCGATCAGGAAGTAGGTGCCCCAGAGGGCGTCGGGCTGCGGCGTGCCGAGGGTCTTGATGCGGACGGAGCCGACGGCGATGCCGGGGCCGACCTGGCTCGCATAGAAAAGGTTGTCTTTGGGCGAGCGCTGGCCGGTCAGAGCGGCCTTGAAGTGGTTCATCTCGACGCCGTTCAGCCGCTTGCCGGGCAGCTCGCCGGCGAGCCAGCTGCGCAGGTTGAAGCTGCGGGTCTGGTGCCCGGCCAGCGTGAGGTTGGTCTTCGCGATCTGGATGCCCCAGTTCGTCGAAACCGTGATTTCGACGTCGACGGGCTTGTCGAGCACGTTGCCGACGTCCAGCAGCGTATTCGAGGCGCTCGCCTTCTGGAGGTCGACCTCGAAATAGGGGAGCAGCACCTCCGAAGAGGGCTGCAATTGGGCGCCGGCCGGCATAGCGGTCAGCAGAGCGGCCGCCAGCACCAGACCGGCCAGCAGGGCTTGCGAATTTCTCGACATGGCCTTCTCCTTTTGAACCCTCTCGGGGGATTGCGTTTTTTCGTTACGCTCCCTGGATAGGGCAAGGTCCGTACCATGCGACGAATCTGCGTAAGTCACTGAAAAGAAAAGGAATGCCGGGTCAGGCGGGATTTGGTGGAAAGCCGTGTCCGCGGGGTGTCGAGTGTGTCAGGATCTGTCAAGGGCGTCAGGAAGGGCGGCGGCGACCGGCGTCCAGCTGACAGCAGTAGCGTTTCCCTACAGAGGAATGCGGTCGAGCCAGTACTCTGGTCGCTGCCGCCGATGGGAAACGGCATAGATCCTGATCTCCGAGTCTTCGACAGCGTAGATCAGCGCGTAGGGAAAGCGTTGGAGTGGCTTGCGGCGCAGATTACCCCGAACCAGCGCAGCAGCTTCTGGGAAGCGGCGCAGCAGGTCGATGGCTGAGTCCAGCTCTTCTCGGAACTCTTTCCCAAGCCCCGGAGCACGCCCCTCGTAGTGACGGGCGGCCTCGACGACTTCTTCAATGGCGTTGGGGTGGTAGGAGTAGCCGATCAACCAAGGACCCGATCAAGGAGGGCCTTCACCTCATCCCCGGGCACAAGCTTGACCCGCCCCTCCCGGACTTCACGCTGGCGTCTTTCAGCTTCAGACAACCACAGGCCCTCAACTTGCGCCTCCGTCAGGTCCTCCAAGCTCTCCAAGAGGATCTGCACAAGAGCCGTCCGAGCTTCAAGGTCGAGATCGAGCGCCTGCGCCCTGACCTTCTCGAACTCGGAGTCCACTGCCCATTTCTTCAAGTCCGCCAAAAGACACCTCCTTACGCGATAGTAGCACTGCGCTGCACCCCAATCAACCATCTTACTCTTGGTTCTTTTGGAAGTCGCACGGCTCATCAAGCCAGCTCCAAACGAGCCGGCTCTTCGGACGCCGCATGGCCGCCCTCGGCAGTCTTCACGCAGGGCTTTCCTCGCGTCAGCGCGAGAACCTTGCTGCCACCTTCCTGCCGGCACACAGCGGCCGCGGGTGTCTACCAGAGGCTGCTTTCCAACCTCCGGCGTCCCGATTCGGCGAAGCCCGGGAAATGAAGACGCCGACCTTCTTTGGGGATCTTAGCTGAGTGGCCGGCAGGGGCGCCGGCCGGCGAGCCGCCCACGACGGGACTGGCACATCCGACTGCCGGCTGTTCTTTTTGGTGGTTCGGGGGGCGGGAAGAGGGAGAGTTTTTAGTGATTCGGGGAGCGGGAGGAGGGGTGGCGGAGGGCTCGCGCACAGCGAAAGCCGACGTACCTGAATCGGAACTGTGGCCCGAACCCGTCCCGGTCCGCGGAGCGTAGGCCCTGAGCCTTAACGGCGAAGGAGGCCCCACGCAATACACGGTACTCACCTTCAAGAGGGCCCGTGGGATCGATCTTTGCTGTAGCAGGGTACATGCCGTACCAGTCTGCCACCCACTCCCACACGTTGCCGTGCATATCGTGGAGGCCCCAGTCGTTTGGCTCTTTCATACCGACCGGGTGTGGCGTTCCGCCGGCATTCTTCTCGTACCAGGCGTAGTTGCCAAGCAACTTCTCGTCGTCACCGAACGACCAGGCGGTTTGCCTGCCGGCGCGCGCGGCATATT